>JBHENZ010000232.1:0-4093 GCA_046261815.1 Pyrinomonadaceae bacterium
AACAAGGATTCGACAAGTTTGATAATTGCGTCGTCACCCGCCGCCACGCGGCTCGCAATCGTGCCGTCGCTGCGGACGAGAATCGCTGTCGGCGTCCATTTGGCGCGCACCTGCTCGGCTAGCTCTCGACCTTTTTGGACCAGTATCAATCCCTTGAATTCGCCCGCGAGTTTTTTAGCGTTCTCCTCGGCTGTTCCCGTGGTTACGAACACGATGCGCGCCTTCTGGTCAAGTTCGCGGGCCCATTCCGCGATTTGCGGAAGAAGAGCAGCGCAGGGCTGGCAGTTTGGTCCAACGAACACGAAGAGGATTGGTTTAGGTGTTTGTTTAAGCAAATCCGAAAGGCTGAAACGGCGAGCGTTGAGGTCAGGCAGATCGAATTCGGGAAAAGGAGCTCCGATTGGCAGCCCGTCCGCCGGCGCGCCGGCCTCGCTGCGTGAAATAGCCTGCCCCTCGCGCGACAAGAATTCGAGCAAATCGATCCGCCGTCGCACGTCCGACTGGCCGTCGGATAATGACTTTAAATAAAGCAGAGCTACGATTCCGATCACGCCGATGCACAAAATCAGGGCCATCTCGATCCTCTCGGCCCGCGTTTCCGCGAGCGGCAATCCTTGAGCGGCCGGCCCCTGGATCACCAAGAATGCGGCGACGGCAAAAAGCAAAGCATTTCTAATAATCGTGCCTTTACCGATCGGTTCGCTGTGGATCTGCCCCAAGCAGTGACAATCCGGGGCATTTCCCTTTGCCGATTGGTAAACCATTACGGATGTGAACAAAGCGAGAAGCCCCGCGGCCGCAATAGAGCCAAACCACGCGAAACTAACGAAAAGCAGTGACAGTGCAACCGCGATTTCTGCTGCCGGAAGAAGGATGCCGAACACGCGCGCAAACGCGGCTGGCACGCCAAAATCGCGCATCGCCTTTTCCGAACCGTCGAGGTCGAGCGATTTCGTCGCGCCCGCCGTTGCAAACACCCCAAATAAAACTAATCGAATTATTAGTAAAAACAGTTCCATCGCTTGATTAAATATTATCCTGCAGCTGTGCTCTTCTTATTCACTTTATGTCTTTCTTTTATTCTAATCGGTGTGGCAAAAAATTCGAATTCTTCGCGGAGGCGATTCTCTATGTATCTCAAATATGAAAAATGCAGTCCAGCCTTGCCACCCCCCGAGGTGAATAGAATAAATAACGGCGGCCGTATTCCCGTTTGCGTAATATATTGAACTTTCAATCTCGAAAATCCGCCTTTGACCGGAGCGGGTGTCGTCACGCCTTTCGGCTGCGAAATATTATCCTCGAAAAACCGGTTAAGCTGCGAGGTCGATACACGCCGGTTTCGCGCCTCGTGCGCTCGAGCGACGAGTGGAATGATCTTCGGCACGCGCTGACCGCCGAGGGCGGAAATGGTCAGCATCGGCGCCCAGTCGAGAAACTTCATATTGCGTCGAAGCTCGCGCTCGAACTCGTAGATCGTGTTGGTTTGCTTTTCCTCGACCGCGTCCCATTTATTGACCGCAATTATTACCGAGCAACCCGAATCCACAGCATAACCGGCGATATTTGCGTCAAGATTCGTCACGCCCTCGACGGCGTCTATTACAAGCACAGCCACATCCGCACGCTCAAGTGCCTTTCGCGCCATGATCACCGAAAGCTTTTCGGTCATCTCCGTCGTTTTTCCCTTTCGACGGATACCGGCCGTGTCTATAAGCAAATACTCCTGGCCGTCGATCAATATGTTCGTGTCGACGGCATCGCGCGTGGTGCCGGCGATTGGAGAAACGATTGCTCGCTCTTCGCCGAGTATCTTATTCAGCAATGAAGATTTCCCGACATTCGGCCGCCCGATGATCGCGAGCCTGATCGCTCGCTTCTCCTGAGCGTATTCCGTTTCGGTAAAATTTAGCGTATCGAAAACTGCGTCCAGCAGATCGCCTACAGAGCTGCCGTGCTCGGCGGAAACCGGAACTACATCGAACCCGAATCGGTAAAACTCAGCCGCTTCGTCCTCCACCCTTTGCGATTCAGCCTTGTTTGCGGCCACAAATATTGGCTTGCCAATATTGCGCAAGAAAACCGAAATTTCTTCGTCAAGCGGCGTCACGCCCGCGCGCGCATCGACGACCCAAATGATTGCCTGTGCTTTGTCGATTGCGAACGACGCCTGCTTGAAAATATTTGCCGGTATTACGGCCTCGTCGTCGGGCACGATGCCGCCCGTATCGACCAGATCGAAAATTTGCGATTTCCATTCCACCTCGCCGTATATTCGGTCACGGGTAATTCCCGGTTCATCGCCTACGATAGCTTTGCGCGAACCGGTCAGGCGATTGAACAAAGTGGATTTGCCGACGTTCGGTCGGCCAATGATTGCCACAAGCGGCCGTGTCATGGATTAAAGAATAGTAAAGTTATTAACTTCTCGCATTCCAGCGGTTTGAACTAAATGCTTTTTCAGTTGCCTCCAGCTTTAGCTGGAGGTTAAATTCTCAAAAGATCAAGCGCTTGAACTCAAATCTTTTGAGAATATCGATGTTCCTTGGCTTTTAGCCTTGGGCTAAAGCCGAAAAAAATTCGATTCAATTATTCGGCTAAAGCCGCCCTGATTTGAACAAACTGAAACCTCCAGCTAAAGCTGGAGGCAATTTATAAAATATCAACAGAACCTAGATAAAAGAACCTAGATAAACTCCGGGGTTCGGCGTTACAATCTCGCTTACCGACTTGTAATATCTTGCACCGCGCTACCACCCGAATATAAAAAGGAAACTCTAAAATTGAAATTGGTAATCTTCATTATCGCTATATTAGTTGTTGCCGCAACGCTTCTTCCCTTGTCGCGCTCGGACGTTTGGTGGATCAGAATATGGGATTTTCCACGCCTCCAGGTCGCGATCGCAGCAGCAGTTGTAGTCGGCACGATGCCATTCATTGGACTCGATTTAGCGCCCGTGGATATTACGGTCGGCGGGCTGTTGCTGATCTCGCTTGCCTATCAATCGTACATGATGTTTCCTTACACCCGACTTGCGCGGCATCAAGTGCAGCGGAGCCGCGGTCAAAAGGACGATAAATCCGAAGTAAGTTTCGTTTTCGCCAATGTCTTAATGACGAATCGAAAGGCGCAAGGACTCTTAAAAATTATAGAAGATGCAGATCCGGACATTGTGCTTGCCGTTGAAACCGATCACTGGTGGGTGGAGGCATTACGGCCACTCGAAGAGGATCGGACTTACAGAGTTTTACAGCCTCAAGAAAATACATATGGGATGGCACTATATTCGCGGCTCGAATTGATCGGTGCTAAGGTTCATTTTCTCGTGCAAAACGACATACCTTCGATTCACGCAACCGTAAGACTGCCATCGGGTATCGAGTTCGAGCTTCGCTGTCTTCATCCGAGGCCGCCGTTTCCGACCGAGGACGATTCGGCCGAAGATCGCGATGCCGAACTGCTAATCGTCGGCCGCGAGCGCAAAATCCGTCAGAGCCCAGCAGTTGTCATTGGCGATCTGAATGACGTCGCATGGTCGCGCACCAACTATCTTTTTCAAAACTTCAGCGGCCTGCTGGATCCGCGTATCGGCCGCGGATTCTTCCACACATTTCATGCTGACTATCCATTCCTGCGGATTCCTCTCGATCACTGTTTCCATTCTCGCCATTTCAGGCTTGTCGATTTTCGGCGCTTGGCGTACTTCGGCTCCGACCACTTCCCGGTCTTTATTTCCTTGAGGTACGAGGCAGATGCCGAGTTGGAGCACGACAAACTGTCGCCGACTTCAAGTGAGGCTGCGGAAGCGAATGAAAAAATAGAAGAAGCTTCGACACAACGCTCACGCCTTGACGAACTGATACTCGACGACTATGCGTAGTGATCCTTCATCGACGAAGTGCCGAACGCCAACGGCCTTCATCGTTAGACCTGCGGGGGTGTGCTTGATCGGAAGAGCGAAAGAAAGTTTATCGAGGCCGATGATGTCAACCGGGTTTATTCGGCGGTCGATCGAGCTTTGCAGCAGACGCGCGATTACACTTCCTCCGACCCCGCCGGCGCCGCTCAGGTTAACGTTGATAATAGTCGCCC
>JBHENZ010000233.1:0-8320 GCA_046261815.1 Pyrinomonadaceae bacterium
TGTTTACGCTGCTTGAAACGCCGGCCGCAAAAGCCGACAAAAGCAGCGCGGCATCCGTGCGCGAAGCTGAGATCGAGCTGAATCGTTCAAACTTTTCAGATCGGAAGTCGCTCGCGATCGAAGTCCAGCTTTTGGACGGCAAAACGTACACAGCGCGCCGAATCGCTATCGACATTCGATCCTTGAACGATTACACGTGGTTCGGCCGCCTCGGCCCGGGCGATGAAAACCATGTCGATGTTACGCTCACGTTTCGCGACGGCAAGCTCGCCGGATCCATTTTCGCGCCGGATCGAGTTTACGAGATCGTTCCGCGTGGGCGGCGGCATTTTCTGGCTGAAATCGAACAACGCCTTTTGCCCGAGTGTGCCGGTGTCGAGAAAACCGACGCTGCGTTCGAGAGGGAAAATTCGTCGCCCGCGGCTGGCGTAGATTCCGGCGACCGCATCGACGTCCTCGTCGTCTATACCACGAGGACAAAGACCTTCCTTGGCGGCGATTCCCAAGCCACGATTCTTTCCCAGCAGGCGATCGACGCGACAAATGCTGCTTATTTCAACAGCATCGTTCGTCAACGCGTACATCTTGTAAACGCGGTTGAGTTCGTCTACGTCGAAACCGGAAATTCGTCGACTGACTTGACGAATCTTCGTGCGAGCGTCGCGGTGCAAGCTCTTCGCGATCTACACAAAGCCGATCTGGTCGCAATGATCGGCGAATTTACCGACGTTTGTGGGCGCGGATATTTGGGCGGATCGGCCGGCGCCGCATCGATCGGATTTTCGCTGACGGCCCGCAGCTGCGCGGTCGGAAATTTAAGTCTCGCTCATGAGCTCGGCCATAACATGGGCAGCCACCATAACCCTGAAAATGGTTCGGGAGCATTTTTCCCGTTCGGTTACGGCCACTATGTCAACGGTTCTTTCCGCACAATTATGTCTTATACCGACCCGTGCACGCAGGGCTGCCCGAAGCGTCCCTATTTCTCGAATCCTGGCGTTCTTTCCGGCGGTGTTTCGACCGGAATTGAAGGTTCCCGAGATAACGCGCGTTCGCTCAACGGCACGGCCGATTCTGTCGCCAATTACCGCTACAGCGGACAAAGCATTACCTTGTCGACATTTCATGCGACCGGGGATTTGCTCCGCGGCGTGAATCGAAATCTCAGTTGGAGCTCCGACAGCGTCGGTGGGAACGTGCGTATCGACTGGTCACGTGACGAGGGCGTCAGTTGGACGACGCTCGTTCCAACGACCGCCAATGACGGTTCCGAGACAATTGTCGTTTCCGATCGCCCGAGCCGTCGCGGACGACTCAGAATTGTCAGCCTTGACGCGCCAATTGTCAGCGATTCGTCGATTGCCAATCTTTCTCTCAGATAAACCTAGATGAAAGAACGAACGCACACCTCGCGGCTTCGGCGACTGACCGACGAATATCTGCGTCTTGAAGAAGCTCTTAAAATTGGCGGCGGCCAGGCGAAAATCGACAAAATCCATTCCCAGGGCAAGCTCACCGCCCGGGAGAGAATCGAGCGACTGCTCGACCGCGGCACCTTCTCGCAGGAAATCGGGTTGCTCGTCGCCTTTGATCAATACGATGGCCAGGCGCCTGCCGCTGCGGTTGTGACGGTTGTGGGGAAAATTCACGGTCGCGAATCTGTCGTTGTGGCAAATGACGCAACGATCAAGGCCGGTGCATGGTATCCGGAAACCATCAAAAAGATATTGCGCGCGCAGGAGATCGCGATGCGCAATCGCGTGCCGATCGTTTATCTGGTTGATTCCGCGGGGGTAAATTTGCCTTATCAGGGCGGCGTTTTCCCAGGTCAATACGGAGCCGCCCGCATCTTCTACTACAACTCGATAATGCGACGCTATCTGAAAGTGCCGCAGATCGCCGCCGTGATGGGAATGTGCGTCGCGGGCGGTGCCTATCTTCCGGCATTGTCCGATGTAATTTTGATGGTCGAAGGCACTTCATTCATGGGACTCGGCGGAGCGAATCTTGTCAAAGGTGCGACCGGCCAGACGATTGATAACGAAACACTCGGCGGAGCGATGACCCACAACGCAATTTCCGGCGTCGCGCATTATCGAACGAGAAACGAAGACGAGTGCCTTGAAAAGATCCGTGACCTTGTATCCGAATTGCCCGTTAGAGAGTCGATACGAGTATCCACGTCACAACCCGGAGCTGTAGCGACCGACTTTCGAAAACTCTACGAAATTCTACCCGACGACCATCGTGCGCCGTACGATATGCGAAAAGTGCTCGACACATTTCTCGACGAAGGCGATCTCGACGAATTCCAGGCCGACTTTGCGAAAGAAATGATCTGCGGCACGGCCCGAATCGGTGGAACTCTCGTCGGTGTTATCGCCAACTCGCGAGGAATTGCGAAAGGCAAGTCCGGCTCGCCTCCGCGTTTCGGCGGCATAGTCTATACCGAGTCCGCCGAGAAAACGGCCTATTTTATCGGAAACTGCAACCGGCATTCGACGCCGTTGCTATTCGTGCAGGACGTTTCCGGTTTCATGGTCGGCGCCGAGGCCGAGCACTCCGGCATCATCCGCGCCGGTGCGCGATTCGTCGAAGCCATGGCCACTGCCGTCGTTCCCAAAATCGTCTTGACCGTCAACCACGCCTCAGGTGCCGGTTACTACGCGATGGCGGGCCAGGGTTTCGACCCTGACTTTATCTTCTCGCTCCCGACCGGCCGCATGGGCGTGATGGAAGGCGACTCAGCCGTCCAGGCGATTTTCGGAACCCAACTAGAAAAGCTCAAAAAAGAAGGAAAGCAGCCTGACGAAATGCTGCTTGCGGAAATGGAAAAAGTCCGAGCCACCTACGACCGAGAACTCGACGCCAAACACGCCGCCGCCCGCGGCCTCGTCGATGCCATTGTCGCACCCGAAAACTTACGCGAATCGCTGATCCTGGCTCTTGAGACATGCCTTAACACTTCGAGCCCGCACATCGGCGCGTTCGTTCTTCCGGTAGATCGCTAGCCGCCTTGAGTCGATGACGATGAATGCACACGGCCATTCGCGTCGTACCTGAACCCCTTCCCGCGGAACTTGTTTGTCCTGCACGACCTGCCCCGGCATCGTCTAGGCGTTTCTGTTTGCTGTTTTGCTTTTGGCATATGTATACTTTTCCTCTGTATGTTGTTGAAAACGCTTTTTCTTTTAACCCTTGCTTTCCCGCTAGCCGCTTTTGCTCAAACCGACTTGCCAGAATACGGAAAACTTACCGATCTGCCTGAGAACCCGGTTGTATATCTAATCGCGGAACTAACGGAAAATCGCGAGGGAATGAAACGCGTACTTTCGCGGCACTCACTGTTCGCCACGTTTGCTGATGATCCGGAAACCGCTAATTTATTCATCGAGTACATATCCGTTAGAAATCAAAACTCTTTTCTGCTGGCCATCGAGTCCGGTGAACTTCGCGTTTTCACCCGAGCAAACGGCCGTCGTCGTCTTTTGTGGACAGCATCATCATCGGGAGCAGCCTATAAAGCCACTCAGCCAAAAAAACTTGCCAAACGATTTCTCTCCGAATTGAAAAAGACCCATCGTTAAAGGGCCGCCGATCGTCGTCACCACCGTTGTGGGTCCGTTCGTCTTGCCATCGGTTTAATAAAAACTGCGCCACTCGGATTATTTTCTTGCCCCAAAAACGGACGAAAGTGGCGCAAAATGACTTTATTTTTGGTCGACTGGAATAAAGTCGCACGAATCAATAAAGTCGGTTACGAAGGCTAAGTCGGTGCTTTCGAAAGCGATTTTTTGCTTGACAAAGATGCAACAGTGTGTTATATATGAAACTCCGTCGAGCTTGATTCTTCACGAAGGCCCGATGTTCTCGCCCGATTTTAGTTCGCCATCCTCAATATCTTATGCCAGCTATACTCGACAGAAAATACGAAAAATTTCTCGCCGGACCAACGCAGCCGCCCGAGACACGCGTGCACGTTACGATGGACACGCGGGGCGTGCTCACGCTTAATGCCACCTGCTATCGGATGATCGGCAAACCGGTCGCCGCGAACCTCTTTTTCAGCCGGGCCGATGATACGATCGCGCTAGAGCCGGTGGACAGCCCTCGCTTTAACACCGCCTTTCCATTCCGGGAAAATTCCTCCGCACGATACGTAAACGCTGCACCGTTCTGCCGACATTTCGGCATCAAGCTCGACGCAACGCAGAAATTTCTCTCACCCGAGTACCGCGACGGTGCCCTTCACCTGAAGCTCGCCGAAACCGTAACTGTAAAGCGCGTGCGGCGGATGAAGAAGAAGGCATAACGGTGTGAGATCCGAGGTGGTGCCCTCCAATATTTTAATTTTCTGAAAAGCGTCGACTGCCAACTTTGAAAAAGGGACCAGAGCCACTGGCTACATCAGTCGACATTCGCTTTATGTTTAGATTTGTTTAGATACGAAGCACTGTGCCTATTATCTCCTCTCGTTTTTAGAACTAAGCGTACCTCACCGAAATCATGCGTCTGATAACGAAAGGAAATTAATCTGGTTTTCATACAGATTCGCTGGGATTCGTGTTCTGATCCCGACTGCTTAACACGTGGGTAGGTTAAGCATTCGTAAATAGAGGAGCGTTGCGATGAAAAATTTTTACGGTCTGCTACTATTTCACCTACCATGCTCATGACCACGGATTTCGGCAATGGGGCGTCTGAATTCGATCGGTTCTTTCAATTTTGAAACAAAAAACACCACGTCTGTCTTACCGTCCGTAAGATACTTTTAGGCAACAAATTAACCTCAATTTGTTAATGTTTTTTCCTCGAAATAAAACAATCTCTTAAGCAAAATTAACTCTTTCCAAAACCATACAAGTAGGCATATCCTTTGCACTCACTGCGCGTTTTATGGCGAGGGTGCTCACATTATCTTTGGACGGGCAGCAGTTTCCGGTCAGCCTTGCGAAAATCGATCGCGAGGCTCTTTACGGCGCGGTCGATATCGAGGCGTTTGACGAAAAGGGCAAGCCGGCGTCGATCAAGGTTTTGGCGGCGGATGGGAAAACGTTGATCGATAAAGGCGGGACTGCGCTTACGACAATAGACGAAAGTGGAACTTCGACGTCGCGCTCGGGCCTGACGGCGGTTGATGAAAACGGCGATCCGATCAGCCGGGTAGAGTCTTCATTCAACTATCCGAACGTTTTGAATGGAGCAAAGGCGGATGATTATCTTTCGCAGATCGTGAAAACGGTTTACGTTTTATCGCCGCCGGATGGGGAGTCGCTCGATTTTCTGCTTGACCATTTGGCCGACGGCCAGCTTTATAATTTTCCGTTTAGTTATCGCGGCGGTCTCGATTACGACAACGCATTTGTGGTGGGCAGCCGTTCGGATGCGTTTATGGTTGTCGGGCGGCCGGCGGCATTAAAATTCGTCAGTCTCAACCAGGCGACGGTTTTGGATGCGGTTGAGGAAACGGAAATCTCAGCCGACGATATTGATTTCGATCTTTTGTAATCGAGAGTAAGTTATGCCTATCAACATCAGCAATGCAAAGAATCGAGACGCAGTCGTCGCACTCGAAGGCCTCTCGCCAAAAAGGGTTATTAGCTACACCGACGCCGATGGCCAATTGGTTCGAACGAAAAAGCTTCTTAAAAGCGATATTACGCGCGATCTGCCACAGCTGATGAAAAAGCGGCGGACGATGGAATCCGTCGCTAAGTCTTTGATCAAGGACGACCCTGAAATCGACATCGAGCAATTCGGAATGTTTTTGGCCGACACGTCGCGAGTTTATGTTTCGCCTCGAGGTATAGTGCACGTCGTCGAGGAATTTGAGGTCGTGCAGAATCCTGACGGCACGGTTCGCGATCGCCGACCGAGAAAGAAAGAGCTGCAGAATATCAATTCCGACATTCCGCTTCGCTGGACCGGCAAGTATATAAAAAAGGAAGAGGCGATTCACCGGTTTGTTTTTACAAATAAGAAACAGCTTGTTCACATCAATGGCCTGACGTTCGATTTTCTTTACCAGATCGCAAAAGACCTTGATAAACGCAACGCTCTTTTGCTTGTCAGGGCCGGCGAGAAAGGAGATAAACCGGTGGTGATGAATCGCGGCGGAAAATCGTATAACGCCTTTCTCGAAGGCCGCGTTAAAGGCGATTCGTACTGCCTGATCCTGCATTTATCGAACATGGAGCTCAAACGGCCCAAGGATTTTTTGAACAACGGCAATGGCAGCGAAGGCTAACATCGAGAAAAAAAATCTCACCTGCAAGAAAGGGAACTACTGCGTCGGGAAGGCTCAGGATTTGGCCGATCCGGCGTGGCAGATCAAGGCGCAGGAATATCGACGAAAGTTGAGCGCGGCTATGCGGCCGCTTGCCCCGCACGATATTTACAACATTCCAAAGGCCCGGTCGCTTTACACGGTTCGAAAATATGACGGCGAATTTACCTATTTTGTATTCGACGGCGAAAAGTCGTTTAGCGTGAATCCGGGCGGCACCGTCCGCCTCGGTCTGCCGTGCTTTGAAGAAGCCGAAAAGCTGCTGAAAAAAGCGAAGGTAAAATCATGCGTTCTCGCCGGTGAGCTTTATGCGGCGGGCGAAATGGGCGGTCGCAACCGCGTGCAGGAGATCGTTTCGATTTTGCGAAACCCAGGCTCCGAGGCAGATCTCAAGCGCGTCGCGTTTGCTGTTTTCGATATTGCGGCAGAGAACGGCAAAGCGGTCGAAGCGGTTGCCGACGTATTCAAGCAGCTCGAGAAATGGCTCGCGAAGAGTAAGCTCGCTCACGCGGCTGAGCACGTCGTCGCCGATAAACTTGACACCGTGATGGATAAGTTTGCCGAGTGGGTGATCGGCGAAGGCTCCGAAGGCTTGGTCCTTCGGCACGACAAGCTTGGCTATTATAAGATCAAGCTGCGACACAACATCGACGCCGCGATTATCGGTTTTTCCGAAGGCACCGAAAATCGAAAAGGCATTTTGCACGATCTGCTCGTGGCGGTAATTCGCGATGACGGCACGTTTCATGAAGCGGCCCGTGTCGGCGGCGGTTTTAGCGACGAAGATCGAAGAATAATCTTTGACGAATTGCGTCGCCGCATCGTGCCGTCGGAATACGTCGCGGTGAATAACGACTATGTCGCGTACGAAATGATCGAGCCTGGAACCGTGATTGAGATGTCGTTTCTTGATCTTATTCCCGAAAGCTCGAAAGGCGATCCGGTAAAGCGCATGGTGCTCGATTTTGACGGCAAGCGTTATGCGGCTCTTTCGCGAATGCCGCTCGCGAGCGTGATCTCGCCGCAATTCGTGCGGATTCGCGATGACAAGGAGGCGAATGTCGAGGACGTAAACATTCGCCAGTTTACAAACCTCGTCACGATCGTCGACACGGAAAAACCGGCACGCGTCGGCGCGATGCAGCCGAGCCGTCTGATCCAGCGAAGCGTTTACAAAAAGACGATGAAAGGCGCGTCGATGGTGCGGAAACTTCTTCTTTGGAAAACAAACAAAGAGGAGTCGAACGAGTTTCCCGGCTACGTCGTTTACCTTACGGACTTCAGCCCGAATAGGCAGAATCCGCTTGAACGCGATATCAAGATTTCGAATAACGAAAAGACGGCGCGTCGATTGTTCGAGGACATGGCGAAAAAATATTTCGTCGGCGGCTGGGAAAAGGTGGCTTGAGAAAGTTATATGGGGCCGGGAAGCATAAATAACTACGGAAACGACCGCCGGCTGCAGTGGATCGCCGAGGAATGGCAGCGTTACGCCGACCAACTGGCCGAGTGGGCGATGGAGCACCTCGTGAACCGCCGCGATGTTTGGAGTCAGTACACCTTGCGCGACGGGCAAATTAGCGTCGTGATGCTGCCGATCAAAGAACGCCGAAAGGCCGGCACCGATATGGTAACGCTTAACAAACTGCGTCGTCATTTTGCGGCCCGCGCCGTTTCCCACCTGATCGGGCTTCATTCGATTAGCGATCATCGAACGGCGAAATGGTTCGCCATCGATGTCGACATGCACGACGAAACGACCGCGAATTCGGATGAGATTGCCGAATCGAATTTGACCGCGTGCATCGAATGGTCAAAAAGACTGAAGGCCGCGGGTTTCGATCCTGTTTTGCTCGACAGCAACGGCGTCGGCGGATATCACCTTTGGGTGTTGCTCGATAAAGAATATCCTCTAGCCGAGGTTTATGATTACGCCGACAGCGTCCGCGCGGATTGGGAAATTTTCGGGCTCGCTCGCAAGCCGGAGATTTTTCCGCCGAAACGCGCCGTTGACGAAGACGATTTACCTTACGG
>JBHENZ010000234.1:0-7682 GCA_046261815.1 Pyrinomonadaceae bacterium
GTTCCTGCCTCTTTCGCCGGCCCGCCTGCGAAGGCGAGAAGCTCGAGAAGATGAGGCTTACGCTTGATAAAAAACCTTCCCGGCTTCTCGACAGCCCCGATTACCGCAAACGACTGCGAGTTCTGTTCGACGACTGTCACATTTACTTGTGGATTGCGCAAATATTCTTTCCGATAAGCGTTTTCAATTTCACGCGACAATTCGTTCTCCGTTTTGCATACGGCGAGAACCTTTACCGGCAGACGAACCGGGATGACGGTACCGTCCTCATACAAGCCGGTTCGCACGCTCAATTCGGGATGGCGCACGACTTGAATTTCGATTGTGTCTAGAAACCCGATTCGATAGCGGTCCTCGTCGTCGGTCGCGACTGCCGCAGCAATTTTCTGAACCTTCACGCCGTCGTTCGTTGACGCAGTAGCGGATGCCGGATTCGAAACGCTCTGGGCGATGACAGACGCGCCAAAAGCAAAAATCATACTGAACAAGATGCAGGGAAAAAATTTAGTCATTTCCGGAGACTCCCTTTAAAGGCTAAATTCGGGGAAAGAACCGGCGTCCGAATTTTCTCGAACAATACTCACAAGCTGATTGTAATTAAATGTTTGCAGCCACAGAAGATGTTTGCATGCAAAAATTGAGTCTAACAAAAATCAAACCTCTTTGAAAACCATTGATTTTAAAAACTTTTCAATTTTGCTAAACTTTCCCGTCGCGCCAGCAGCAGTCCAAATTTATGCAAAACCCCACGCCGATGCTTCGGCAGTATCTGGAAATCAAAAAGCAGTATCCGGGAACTCTTCTTTTCTTCCGGCTTGGCGATTTCTACGAATTGTTCAACGAAGACGCCATAACCGGCGCTCGAGAGCTGCAAATTACATTGACTGCCCGCCAGAAGGGGTCGAAGAATCCGATTCCGATGTGCGGGGTTCCTCATCATGCCGCGGCCGGATACATCGCGAAACTAATAAAAAAAGGCTATCGAGTCGCGATTTGCGAACAGGCCGAACCGGCCGGAAAAGGCGTCAAGCTGGTTAAGCGCGAGGTGGTTCGGGTGATAACCCCGGGCACCGCGATCGATCCGCAGCTGCTTGAGGCGAACGATTCTTCATATTTAGTTTCACTTTGCGGCGAGCGGGAAAAAGGATTCGGCGCCGCCTTTCTCGATCTATCCACCGGAAAACTGTCGGCGACGGACCTCCTCGGCATGGATTCGATCGACCGGATCGCGGAAACAATAGCCAGCTATTCGCCTCGCGAAATGCTGTTCCCCGAATCATTGCAAACGACCGTGGAAATCGCGTTCGGATTAACGGGTGATAAGACGAGTCTTCCGGGCGTAATCTCTCCGTCGACCGAGCATCCTCATTCAGACTTCGCCCTGACCACGCTCGCCGATGAAAGTTTTGATGAGCGCGATTGCGAAACGTTGCTAAAAGAACAATTCGGCGTAAGTGAGCTTACCGCTTTTGGCCTTGTACCGGGCTGCAATGCGGCAAAGGCCGCCGGTGCGGCAATTCGTTACGTTCGCGAAACCCAGAAATCGACTGCCGATCATATTACCGAACTTGAGTATTTCAACACGTCGGACTATTTGATCCTGGATCGCGTAACGTTGCGGAATTTAGAGATCGTTGAATCGAGGTTTGGAAACAGCGAGCGATCACTGTTCGACGTGATCGACCAAACGATGACGGGAATGGGCGGCCGGTTGTTGCGCAGCTGGCTTCTGCGACCGTCAATAAAGCGAAGCGAAATTCAAACAAGACAGGAATCCGTTGCGGAACTGACAGACCCCGTAAAGCGAAACACCGTGCGACGATCGCTAAAGGAAGTCGCCGATCTCGAACGCCTTGTCGGCCGGTTGAACCTAGGAACTTCGTCCGCACGTGATCTTTTGGCACTCGACCGCTCCCTTTCGCAGGCACCGACGATAAATGCCGAGCTCGCAGCGTGTTCGGCCTTACTTCTTCAAGTGCTTTCTGAGAATATTTTCGAGCTGCCAGAAATCCGTGAACTGATCGAACGAGCAATCGCGGAGGAACCGCCGTTAAACCTGGCGGACGGCGGAGTGATTCGCGACGGCTTTAACGCCGAACTCGACGAACTTCGATCGCTTTCGCATTCAACTAAGCAAACGATCGCCGGCTACGAGGAACGCGAACGGGATCGGACCAAGATCGCGAATCTCAAGGTCCGGTACAACAATGTATTCGGATACTATATCGAGGTTTCAAAGGGCAATCTCGCCCGCGTGCCCGCCGACTACGAACGCCGGCAAACGCTTGCGAACGCCGAGCGATTTACCACTGCTGAACTTAAGGAGTGGGAGTCAAAAATTCTCGGCGCCGAAGAAAAAATCGTAAAGCTCGAGACCGAGCTCTTTCACAAGGTTCGCGAAACGGTTCGAGCCGAAACGCAAAAGCTTCAGTCGACGGCGCGGGCACTCGCGACTGTTGACGCATTGTGCTCGCTCGCGGAAATCGCCACTAAACGAAATTACACCGCTCCGGTTCTTCACGATGGCGACGAAATCGAGATCAAGGCTGGCCGCCATCCGATGGTTGACGCGACGCTGGGCGATGGGTTTGTCCCAAATGACACGTATCTAAATAATTCAACCGATCGTTTGCTTATAATTACCGGCGCGAATATGGGCGGTAAATCGACGGTGTTGCGGCAAGTCGCGTTAATTCAAATACTTGCTCAAATCGGCTCATTCGTTCCTGCCACCGCGGCCCGCTTACCGACCGTCGATCGCGTATGGACGCGCGTCGGTGCGTCGGACGATCTTGCATCGGGCCGTTCGACGTTTATGGTCGAGATGACCGAGACCGCGGCGATCTTGCACAATGCAACGTCGCGCAGCCTTATCCTGCTCGACGAAATCGGCCGAGGCACATCGACCTTTGACGGACTCTCGATTGCCTGGTCCGTTGCTGAATATTTGCACAATTCGCCCAGGCACGCGGCCAAAACGATGTTCGCGACGCATTATCACGAACTCACCGAGCTCTCCGCAAATTTGCCGGGTGCTCAAAACTACCAGCTTGTCGCCGTCGAGCGCGAAGGCGACGTTGTTTTTCTGCACAAGCTGCAGAAAGGCAAGGCGTCGAAATCATACGGGATTCAGGTTGCCAAGCTTGCCGGCTTGCCCGTCGAAGTCATCGAACGGGCTAAAGACGTGCTTGCAAGGCTCGAGCGGTACGAACTAGCTGTCTTTGCCGACGAAACCGAGCGGAAAAATGGTTTGCCCGCTGCGGCTGCCGCCCGGGCCGCCGCACAAGTTTCCTTATTTGCGATTGCAAACGAACGCGCGATCGACTCGCTTCGCGAAACCGATATCGAAAATCTTTCGCCGCAGCAGACGATCGATCTGCTCCGCGAGATCAAACACCAGATCGTTTGATTAATAGTTAACGTAATACTTTAACTGTCGTCGAGCCGACATTTAATCATTCACAATAGGTATCGATGCCGCAAGACAATCTCGCCAACCTAAATCTGGATGAAAAGGTCGGCCAACTATTCTTCATCGGCATACCCGGCCCGACTTTGGACGATCCCACTTTCCAGCTTCTGGAGAGAGTTAATCCCGGTGGCGTATGCCTTTTTTCGCGAAACATCCGCGAAGCTCGGCAAACGCGGGAGTTGAATGACGAACTCCACGCTTGTCTTAAAACGCCGCCCCTGATCAGTCTCGATCAGGAGGGCGGCCTCGTCGACCGCCTTCGCCGGGTCCTAACGCCGATGCCGGCGGCATCAAAACTAAGAACTGCCACCGACGCCCGTACGCTCGGTCAGCATATAGGCGAAGCGATCCGAATCCTCGGGTTCAACATGGATTTTGCTCCGGTCGTAGATGTAATAGACCGTGATCGGTCCTTAGCCTCAAACGGGCTGCACTCCCGCGGTTTCGGGTCATCGGCCGAAGTCGCTTCTGAGCTCGCCGCGGCCTTTCTCCAAACTCTAAATGCCGCAAACATCATCGGCTGCCTGAAACACTTCCCCGGCTTGGGAGCGTCGACAATCGATTCGCACGAAGACTTACCTTCGGTTCAGATCGACCGGTCTATTCTCGATGCGATCGATTTGCTGCCGTATCAAAAGCTTTTACGGACGCATCCGCAAACACCCGTCATGGTGGCGCACGCCGCCTATCCAAAAATTGACTTGCAGGAAAAGCGGCCAGATGGCACACTGATACCGGCCTCTCTTAGCTTTAATTTCGTCACAAAATTATTAAGAAACGAACTCGGCTTCGGCGGCGTGGCGATCACCGACGATCTGGAAATGGGAGCCATAACAAGAAACGTTTCGATTGGCCGGGCCTGCATCGAAGCCGTCAAGGCTGGTCAAGACATGCTCTCCATTTGCGGAAGTTCCGACCTCATTCTCGAAGGCTTTGGGGCTGTCCTGAAGGCGGTCGAAGACGGTGTAGTCGATGAGAGCCGCGTCGATCAGTCAATCCAGCGGATAGCCCAACTCAAATCCGGAATAACCACCAACAACGAATTCAGTTTCGAACGTTTAGCCGAAATATCTCGCGAAATTGCCGAATTCAATTCGTCGCTAGAAAAGTAATACGGAGGAAATTAATATTGCAAAAATTAATATTTCTGTTATTCATCGTAGCCCTCGCTGTTTCTTCATCCTGCCGTGGCGGTAATACCGAATTCGTAACAGTCGCCCTCCCGGAAAGCTTTTCCACATTGGATACTCTAACTTCAACCGCGTCGGATGCCGCGGCCGAAAGAGTGCGGAATCTGATGTTCAATTCGCTGGTAAAAAAAGATGAGAATTTCGATTACGTTGGCGAATTGGCGAAGGAGATTCAAACCTCGGCGGATGGAACGACAATCACGTTCGTGCTACGCGAAGGCGTGAAATTTCACAACGGCAAAAATTTCACGTCGGCCGACGTTAAATATACTTTCGATGAACTATTTGCGAGTAATGGTTATAAATCGGGAGCCTTTTTCGATACGGTCGACAAAAAACGCGTAAAACAAATCCTCTCTCTCGAAACACCGGATGCGAAAACAGCAGTCTTTACGGTAGCGCGGCCCGCGCTGAAAAATCAGTTGCTCTCAAATCTTGTCGCGATTCCCGTAATTCCCGAAAACACCGCCGAGCAGCAGAAAACGTCGCCGATAGGATCGGGCCCGTTCAAATTCGTGAACTTCGATCCGTCGCAAAACGTGGTTGAGCTTCAGGCGAACGCCGAGTATTGGGACGGCGTGCCAAAAATCGGCAAGTTACGCATTAAGAGCGTAACGGACGCCAGTTCTTTGCAGGCTGAGCTGCAGACGGGCGGCGTCGACATCGCCCCGAATCCCTCTAATCTTCCGCCGGATGCAATTAAGACGCTCGAAGGGCTGGGCAATCTTACGGTCAGCCAGTTTGATGGCTCGAACATTCAGTACATCGGTCTTAACACCCGATCGCCGCCACTCGATAATGTGAAGGTGCGCCAAGCGATCGGCTACGCGATCGACCGCGAAAATATCATTCGCCAATTGCTTTCCGGCCAGGCTCGTGTTGCCCACTCGATCTTGCCCCCAAATTCGTGGGCATATACGCCCGGCGTGCAATATACGCACGATCCGGCTAAGGCGAAGCAACTTTTGCGGGAAGCCGGTTACAAAAACGAGCCGATCAAATTTAAGTTCGCCGCAGGACAGGCATCTTACAGCCAATACGGCCAGGCCATCCAAAGCTCTTTAAACGAGGCGGGCCTTAACGTGCAGATCGAAACGCTCGACGCCGGGGTTCTTCGGCAAAACTTGGCCCAGGGAAATTTTCAGTTGAGTACCGGTGTCTGGATCGGGGGCAATCAGGATCCGATCTTTATTCGCGATCTTTTTACGACCACCCGAATCCCGGGCGAAAACGTCTCGTGCTGCAACCGCAGCCGCTACTCTAATCCGGAAGTCGATCAAGTCGTCGATCAGGCGATCAATGAAATTGACCGTGGTCGCGCAAAAGAACTTTACGGACGCTCTTGGGAAATTATCAGCCGCGATTTGCCTTTGCTGCCGCTGTGGTATCCGGCAAACATTGTCATTTACAACAAGCGAATCGGTAACGTAAAAATCAGCCCGAGCGGCGATTTCAGCTTTATTAAGGACATCACGGCGAGCAGTTAGCGGTAGAGCTGGGGAAGCCCACGCGTCAGTAGGCGCGGTATGCTCGATGTCGTCATCTCGCCCTTACTCACGTGCGGGTTTCCGCATGAACCGATTCCTTGACAAATCGTTTGGAGCCGTTAAAATTACAATTTACGCGTGCGGGAGTAGCTCAGTGGTAGAGCGCGACCTTGCCAAGGTCGAAGTCGCGAGTTCGACCCTCGTCTCCCGCTCCAGAATTGAACGGATAAAGGCGAAAGGATAAGGAAAAAGTAATTCGCTTGCTTTAACTTTATCCTTTCGCCTTTATCCTTTATCCTTTCGTATGCGAAAATCGGCGGCGTAGCCAAGTGGTAAGGCAGAGGTCTGCAAAACCTTTATTCGTCGGTTCGATTCCGACCGCCGCCTCCAAAGTATCTGTAACGGTTACAAGGATTTAGAAAGAACTAAAGGCAGTCGATTTGATTGCCTTTTTCTATTTTGTGTGCCTATTGTGTGCCACCAAGTGCGTTCCCTGAATTTCGTAGAGCATTTTTGTAAGCTTATCCGTTGCGTTCCTTTGCATAGTCGGAATTACGTGCGAATAAGTGTCCATTGCGAGAACAATGGTCGAATGTCCGAGCCGTTCTGCAACGACTTTCGGGTTTTCCTCGGCAATTAGCAGAAGCGTAGCGTGTGAGTGCCTGAGATCGTAGAGCCGTATTTGAGGCAGTCCGGCCCTGATCAAGATGGGCCGGAAATAGCGGTACGTTAAATTCGGAATTGAAAGCGGTGTTCCTAGGTTCCGGGCCTTGATCGTTTCGATGTGAACTTTCCAGCAAATTTCCGATTCCGTGCGATTGCTCCACCAATCTTTGATCGGCTGAAACTCTTCCGGGCGGATCGATTTTGTTTTGCTGTAACTCTTTTGGCCTTCGGGCAAACGGTGTTCGTAATACCAGATCTCGCGTGTCGGCGTTCCTTTGTCGGAAAACCGAAGATTGGTAGCAACCGTCGCGTAAGGCTGAAAAACGCTGTTAGGAAGCCGTATGATCGTATGAAGATTGCATTCTGTGAGTAACCGCTCGCGAACCCGCTGCTTTTCGCCTTCGCCGATCAAACTTCCGTCCGGCAAAACGATCCCGGCCCGTCCGCCCATTTTCAAAAGATGGATCATCAAGATCAAAAACAGATCCGCACTTTCCTTTGTCCGGTAGTTTTGCGGAAAGTTCGTTTCGTTGTTATTGGCAACGATCCCGGCCAACGGCGGATTTGCCCAGATGACATTCACGCGGTCGCGTTCGGTAATTGCTCAAGGCTGGTCCAAGGCATCGCGGAAAGTGATATTCGGAACTTCGACATCGTGCAAGATCAAATTCGTCGTCGCAAGCAAAAACGGAAGCGGCTTGTATTCCCAACCGATAACGTTATCCTGTATCGCCTTGAGCGTTTCGATACTCGTATTTTCCTTTCTCAGATGTTCAATCGTAGCCGTCAAAAATCCGCCGGTCCCGGCCGCAAGATCGAGGACCTTTTCACCAATTTGCGGATTAACCATTTCGGTCAAAAATTGCG
>JBHENZ010000235.1:0-5490 GCA_046261815.1 Pyrinomonadaceae bacterium
AGATTGTTTACCAGCCTCCGCTATTTTTTAGCGAAGAAGGTTAAGTGATTCGACGCGGTCGTCTCGGCCTTTAGAACGCGCGAAATAAACTTGATCGCCTGCTTTTTATAATCGAGTGTGACGGCAGAGACACAATCGGCAGGGATATACAAATCGAAATCGCGCATATAAGCGTCGTTCGCCGTAAAAAGAATGCAGTTGTCAGCGGTCACGCCAGTGAGAATCAACGACTTGACATTCAGCTCCCGCAACAGCAATTCGAGCGTTGTCGAATAAAAGGCGGATCGGTGCGGTTTTAAGATATAGTAATCGTCACTCGCGGGCCGCAGCGTTTCGACCACCTCGCGGCCCTTGGCGTCGATTTTCATAAAGTGGTCGGCCATCGTTTTAAAGTCTTCCTGCCATTTTCCGAAATTGTCGTTGACGTAAATGGCCGGAACGCCCTTCTTCTTCGCCCGAGCCTTCAACGCGGCAATCGTTCGTGCCGCCGGCAGAGCATTTTTTAGCAGCGCATCGCCGTCTTCGAATTCAAAATCCGAGATCAAATCGACGATCAACAGCGCGGTCGAGACGGCGTTAATGCGTTTTGGCTTTAAGGACGGTCGTTTACGCATCGTTGGAGCCTCGTGCAGTCCGGCCCCAGGAAAATGCGACCGCGAATGCGAAAATGCCTTATTTTCGCGGTCGTAAATTTTGCAACCTTTATAACTCCCTGGGCGTGAACTAGCTAATATTGAGGGAATTCAGGATACAATCCTCCCTGGTTCCCGCGGGCGTCCAAGGCGTTTTGACAGCCGCCGCGGACGCCTGACGTTTTTCTCCGCATACTCTTCCCCATAATCCGCATACTCTTCCTCATAAGTAGAATAGACACGAAATTCGGAACGTTTTGATAGGCGCGTTTTTGCCTTAGAGGAAAGGAATAGGACGGCGGCTTACAAGTAATCGTAAAGCCGCCGTTCCCACAGAAAAGAATATTCGTTCTTCTTTATGCTGTTGCCGAGCTTTGCGCAGCCTTGCCCTGGAATGCCGCCTTTGCGCCTTCCATTCGCGAACCAAGCTCTTGCAACTTTTCCTCTTCGACCTGATCTTCGACGAGCGGAAACATCTCGCCTTCTTCTTCCTCGACGTGATGCTCGATATCTTCCATCAAGACCTTTAGCTTAGCCTTGAACTTGTCGTCGTCGCCGGACAGCCCGGCAAGCTCGCCTAAGAACATCTTCGCCTGGCGATGTTCCTCGATGCCTTCGCGGACGATCTTTTCCAATTCCTCATCGCCGGTTCTGAGAAGGTGGGGATAAAAGATCGTTTCCTCGATGTGGGCGTGCGCGTCGAGCTCGAATTTGATTTTTCTAAAGAGGTCCTTGTTGTTGCCGTCCTCGTTTGCCTTGACCTGTTCAAAAAGGTCTTCAACTTTATCGTGATCGGCTTTTAAGAGTTCGACCGCGTTCTTATCTGATTTGTCGGACGAGAAAATTCCCACAACCGCACTTGCCGCATCACGGGCCACCGACGTTATAGTACCTCGGTCGCTCTGCGGCTTATGTCCGGTTGCTACGGGCTTGGTTTTTCGAGATGCAGCTTTTGCTTGAGCCGTTTTTGCCCGGCCTGTTCCGTTCGATTTCGCGTTGGATTTAACGGGAGTCGTTTTTCTGTTATTCGATTGCGCCGGGGTTGGTTTTTTTGCCGCAGGCTTAATTGTCCTTCGGCTTGCCGTAGATTGCTTGGAACCCGATCGGATTGTCGAAGATGTTGCGGTTGTCGTGCGTTTAACAGTAGCGGTCGGTCTAGCGGACGACGTACGCTTTGCGGCCGTTGTTCTCAATTTAACCGCAGTAGTAGTACGCTTCGCTGCGGTTTTCGGTTTTACGGTTCTAGAGGCCGACGATCGCGAAGTCTTTGGAGAACCGCCGCTTGTTGTCCTGCGAGCCGAAGTCTTAGACTTTGGTTTCGTAGTTTTGGATGTTTTTGACGCCGCGGTCCTTGCCGAACTCTTCGATTTTGGTTTAGTCGATCGCGATGCAGCGGCCGTCGTTTTCCTTTTCGCCGTATTTGTAGAGGATGTCGATGCCGTTTTCCTCTTCGCGGAAGTTACTTTCCGCGCTCCCGCTTTCGATTTTGATTTTGAACTCGTGGATTTAGCCGTAGCCATCTGATTTTCCTCCGATTTATTTTGGTAAAGCGTCTATCATAAAGCGCGGCAAAAAGCGTGCCGATCAAATATAGGCGTTTTCAAGCGAAAACCTGTAACATTTTCCAACACTAAATTTACATAATCGAGCAAGCCGGCAACAATCGCAATACGCATTCCGAAATAACAAAAGGCGATTCCACGCGGAGTCGCCTTTTCATGCAAAACAAGGCTGCAGGTTAAACCTACCACCTATTCGCCGCGCGATACGTGCTGCGACTGGCAACGCTGCGGAAACCAGACCGATAGCCGGTCAGATAAGACGCGCGGTACGCATTTCGGTAAACGTCTTTGTTTCCGAAGTTGTCTTCGTAACCATTCGTCGCTTTCTGATAATCGCCCGAGTTTTCGGGGTGGTAAGCATCGCGCTCCATTCCGGCCTGATAGCCGTCATAGAACCCGTCCTGATAACCGTAGTCGCGTGCAATACGACGCGTGTCGTAGTAATCGGCATCGACACCGTCGGTGTAAACGCGTCCGTTTCCGTTCTTGTAGTATCGGCCGTTGCCGTTTGTGTACGCCACGCTTTTGCCGTTCGTGTAATAGCGGCCGTTGCCGTTGGTGTAAGCCACGCCGTTATGGCCGTTCGTATGGACGCGGTCTACGACGTATGAGCCATTGGTATAAACCTCATCACAGTCACAATCCGCGTGGCGAACGGCTACATACGCGGGCCGGTAAACACTGGCTGCACGTTTCGCCGAATAAACCCGTTTCGGCCTGACGGCGCGTCTGGCAACGTACCTTGTCTTTACCGGAGCACGGCGTACCGGCGTGTAATAAGCATCGTCCGGGCATTCGCAGACTTCATCCTGCGCCGCGACCTCCGACGCGAGAAAAATGGTAAATACAAAGGAGAGTAGAATTCCGAATTTACCGATCTTGCTGGCTGCATTCTTCAAAAGCATATCTTCACCTCCCTAATCGCTCGCGCGAGCGGTCGAAAACGAACACGGCGGCCCCACCCACATAAAACGGAGCACTTCCCAAACCGCCGGGGAGAGGTCACGACCAAATCAAATAAAATTTCGCGCTGAGCTAAAGCATATTCCCTGAAGGACAGAAAGGCAAGATTTTCTCGTTGCGCTCGAGCAATAAGAGCAGCGCAGCGACGGAGCGTTTAGGACTATTGATCGTGTTTTTCTTCTATTCCGCGGCTGATGCGGAAAACGTCGCCGTCCGGATGCCGGACGTGCATTTCGCGGACGTTCCATTCCATGTCGACGGGCGGAAATGTGACGTCGAGATTTTGTTCGATGCAGCGTCGATGAACCTCGTCGACATCGTCGACCCAGATCGACATCCATACGCCCTTGTCGTCGCCATCGCCACTCTCGCCAAATGTCTCGGCATTCTCACCCTTCCCACGTCCGCCCTGCCGGCCCTGGCAAAGAAAGATCTGACACTCACCCGAACAAACCCCGCCAAACGTATAAGAGGCGGAATACACAACCGGTAGGGAGTGTGCCCAATGCTGACTCAACTCCGGTACCACCCCAGCCCCCACTAAATTGCCAGCCGGGCTTTTCAAACCACTCGACACTCGCTTTGAAATAGGAAACATTCAATATCGGCGTCAGCCCTTTAGCCTTCATGGTGCGATGGTAACAGAAAAGCCGCATTGCGAGACGCGCGAGCTTGTCCGCTTGCCTTTTCTGCTGATGGTGTTATTATCGGCGCCTCTCGAGAAGAACTACAGTAGTTTGAATTAGCCCTAAAGGAGAAAATCAATGGCGATTGTGATGAGATTCGGACCGGCGGGAATGACCGCGGATAAATATAAGGAAGTCGTCAAAAGGCTTGAGCAGGCGGGAGCAGGCGCTCCGGAAGGCCGTCTTTACCATGTGTGCTTTGGCGACACCAACGACCTTCGCGTAAGCGATATTTGGGATTCGCGCGAATCTTTCGAGAGATTCGGCGAGACGCTGCGGCCGATTCTGCAAGAAATGGGAATCAAGGACGTCGAACCTGAGATCGTCGAGGTTCATAATATCATCGAAGGCGCAAAAGCAGGCTCGAAGACAGCGTAGCAGCGACTCTAGCCGGTGCAATTACGGCCAAGTAGCGACATTAACATAGAAAAAGCCTCGTCAAAGATGACGGAGCTTTTTTATTTTGAGAACGCGTTGCTTTGAGATCTCGTTCTATCCGAGGCTCGGCCGCTCTATGTGCGGAAAAGCTCCGCTTTTCCCGGCTCGATTCACCTCGACCCACGCGGCTCCGCGCCGCCTATTTCGTAGTCGGATACGGGGGTTGGTTATTTTAAGTATGGCTCAGGATCGATTAAAAACAAGGCTTCTGACCTTTTCGTTCTATTCGTATTATAGTTTTGCCGTCTTTGGCACACTCGCAAACAATTGGGACACTTTTCACGCCGAACCCGGATTCTATATTTCTGTTTTCCGGTCTTCACATAGCCTCTCTCTTAAAACGCGCCAAATTATTCAACTCTGCGAATCAACGTTGAATACTTTGCCGACGATCCACCATCTTCCATCTATTTTCAGGAGTTGAAAAAAAGTGGTGAAGTTAAAGCCTTGATAAGATTTTTCTGTTATTCGGGCGGATGCGACACTGCCTGCGACTTCGATTGCCGCGACCGAAGCCTCAAATGGCTCGCCGGTTTTGGCGGGAGCGTCATTCGAGGCGACGAAATCATAAAGCCCCTGTATCGGCACGACCATCAACGTTTCGCCGAAATAACCGCACATTGTTGCTTCCGTATGAAATGCCTGTTTGAGAGTTTCGACGCTTCCTCCAAGAAGCCCGTCAATGTAAAGATTGATTGCCTGATAAATGCCGTCTTGTTCCGTTGCTACTGCGTTCATAGTGTTTTTCTCCTTTTTTGAAAACGATGCTTGGATTTAAGGCGGTTCATCTATGCCGCATCGAATTTAACGATAGCTGCCCGATCCGATCAGCACGCTATTTGATTTGACCGCTTTCTTACGCGATTTTCGCTGCTTAGGCGCTAACGGCTTTCTGATGCGCGTTTGAAGCGGCGGCTGTGTCGGCGTATTCTTGGAAACCGCTAAGTTTGCCGTCCCGCACTGTCCAGACGTGCGCCCAGTCCGAGCCGAATTCTCTGCCGGTAGCTTTAACGCGCCACGAATAATCTCCCAAAACCACAACTTTATCGCCCTTAGCGATGAACTCTCGCGGGTTGAACGTCAGCGCGTCCTGGGCTTCAGCCAGCGATTGAAAGAACTCCGCCGTCTCTTCGCGTCCCGTGCGGCTTCCAAACCAAGGCATATTCTCGATTTTAGGAAGCTGCCAATCAATGTCGTCCGAATATAAAT
>JBHENZ010000236.1:0-5762 GCA_046261815.1 Pyrinomonadaceae bacterium
ATAGGAAGTGCTGCCGTGCGGCGAAGAAGAATCCGGCCGCAAGTACCAAACCGCACAGGGTCAACAGAACAACATACTGCCAAGGCAAGTTTGCTTGATTCGTCGTACGAATTCGCGGCCTGTCCGCTGTTTTAATTTGCATTTATGGATCTCCGTTTACTATTGGGGAAGGTTCAGTTTTTCTCCGCAGCCCTCAGTTTGGCGCTTCGTGCTCGGGGATTAATTTTAAGTTCGTGCTCACCCGGCGTTACCGGTCGTCTGGTCAAGACTTTTATTGCCTTTCGTGCACCGCACCGGCATTCGGGAATTCGCGGCGGGCAAAAGCATTTTCCTGACAATCTTTGCAAGGTTTGCTTCACTATCCGATCTTCGATCGAGTGAAAAGTGATGACCGCCAAACGGCCCCCGACTTCAAGTATGTCAACCGCGTCTTCGATAAAGCCTTCGAGGATCTCGACCTCACCGTTGACGGCGATCCTCAGTGCCTGGAACGTCCGCGTAGCCGGGTGAATCTTGTCGACTGGGCTTCGTTTCACGGCTTTCTCAACCAACATGGCGAGTTCGGTTGTGGTGTTAACGGGCTCACCTCGTTCACGGCGCTCAACGATTCGCCGTGCGATACGTCGCGAGAAACGTTCCTCGCCGAATCTATATATAATGTCGGCGATCTCGCTTTCGCCGAGTGTTTCGAGCAAGTCCGCCGCTGTCGGCCGGTTAGATTCCGTGTCCATCCGCATGTCCAGCGGTGCATCGAATCGGAAACTGAAGCCTCTTTTGGGTTCGTCAAGCTGGAGCGACGATACTCCCAGATCGGCGACAATGCCCTTTATCTCCTTCACCTCGCTTTGCTTCACGACCGACTTAAGATCGGCAAAGTTCGCCTTAACCATTGTTACCATTCGACCAAAGCGGCCAAGTCGCTGACTAGCAAGCGCGATGGCGGCTGCATCCTGATCTAGACCAACGAGGTGCACGGAAGGATTACTCTCAAGAATCGCCTCTGCGTGGCCACCGAGCCCGACCGTGGCGTCAATTACAGTTCCCCTGGGCCGCAGTAACTCAATCGTTTCGTTCAAAAGCACCGATTTATGAAGGGTTTCGGTCGGTTTTTCCTTCATCTTCAAAGAACCACCAATTTCTCACACACCTTTACCCATGCGGTCGTTACCGCAAGCGGTTTCGACACATTTTGCATGCCCCGCGATATTGTCCTAATCATCGGCCGGGACGGGACAAACCTACCGGAAATTTGTGATTTTTACAGGGTTAGCCAATCGTGGGAAGCGCTTAAACGATTAAACACTTACTTTATAGATTGCCGTCCGTCTCTCGTCCCGTTTTACGAGATCAGTCAAGCAGGTAAAGGCATATTACGCCGTCTCCCAAAAGGTGTCAAGAGTAATTTTAGCGATTTTTATTAATCACGTGCTTAAAGGTATAAATTATTTTTTCGGCTTGGGCCGATTGCGGGCGAGTTATTTTTAATTCAATTATGTTTGCTGTAAAGTGTTGATTTTACGATTATGAACGCCGATTTGATCACGCTTCTCGGATTCGGGCTCATGGCCTCGCTGGCAAATGTCGCCGGCGGTCTATTGCTAATTTCCGGGGGTGTACGAAGAAGTCTGAAGAGCGTTCTGCGTTACGTGCTCGCCGTCGGTGCGGGCTTCATGCTTGCAGTGACGTTTTTTGAAGTAATCCCGAGAACCCTTGAACTTTGGCTAAACACAGGCTCCGAAGCAAATTTCACCCTACCGCTTTTGTTGATCCTGGCTGGTTATCTGGTGACTCAATTCTTCGAGCACGCGGTTGCACCGCACTTTCACCTTGGCGAGCACGTTGAGCCTCAAATCGAGATTGCTGCTTCGTCGGCCTATTCAGTAGTCGGCGGATTTCTTATTCATGCATTCTTCGACGGAGTTTCGATCGCCGCGGCGTCGCAGATAAATGCAGAAATCGGCTTTCTTGTTTTCGTGGCCGTGGTGATACACAAATTTCCCGAGGGCTTTACAATCGGCTCGATACTCCTTGCCGCCGGCAGAGAACCGCGAAAGGTCCTGATCGCGACGGCTCTTGTAGGTGCCGCCACTCTTGCGGGCGTCCTGGTTTATTCAATAGTAGGCGGCGGCTATTATCTGTCGGCCGCGTATTCCCTGCCCGTGGCCAGTGGAGTGATTCTGTATGTTGCGGCAAGTGACCTGATTCCTGAGGTGAACCATCACGGCGGTAGGCGTTGGCTTATTTCAGCGAGCATTTTCGGCGGTGTGGCATTTTTCTTTCTGGTGGACCGGCTAGTGGAAAAGCTCGCCGGATTCTGACTAAACCCCGCACAAAAGATTTTTGGAACAAATTGAAATCCTCAGCGTTAAACTAATGCGGAGGTAATTGGCACAATGCGTAATCCTTTGCTGGCAGGAATCTTGAGTTTGTTGGTACCCGGAGTCGGGCAAATCTACAACGGTAGGATTCTGATCGGAATAATTTGGCTGGTTGTCACGGGCATTTCCTGGATAGGAACGGCAGGACTTCTCGGCTGGATCGTACATCTGATCTCAGCGTGGTGTGCGTACAGTTACGCTAAGGACTATCCGCAGCGAAGCTAGAGTTTCTTCATACAATCCTCCTTAGGGCTCGGGTCATTTCGCGACCCGGGCCTCTTTTTTTGATTTTCGAATCGCCGGTCTTTCAAGTAACATAAACTCTTATACGAACGGTTATTTAGCGTGGGAACATTTGTTCTTCCGCGACCAAGCTAACAATATTTATGGTAAAAGAGGGACTACCATTTGTGCTCGTGCCGGCTTTCGCGGCTTTGCTGGCTGCGTACTTCCAGCTATGGATTCTCGCGGCCGTTCTCGCGGCGGTCGCTTTTTTCATGGCCTACTTTTTCCGCGATCCCGAGAGACGCATTCCGGCGGAAGAAAACGTGATAGTTTCGGCGGCCGACGGGCGAGTGACGCGAATCGAAGACGTAGCTGAGGGAAAGGTTGTCAGCGTCTTTCTATCGCCGTTCGACGTGCATATCAATAGAGCGCCGATCAAGGGTCGAATAACGAGTGTTGAGTACGTGAAAGGCCGAAAAGCCCCTGCCACATCGAACCAGGCTAGTTTCTCGAATGAACGCAATTCGTTGACGATCGCAGGCGAAAAAATGACCGTCGTATGCACTCAGATCGCCGGCATCGTCGCCCGACGAATTGTTTGCTGGAAGAATGAGGGAGACGAGCTTGAAATCGGTGAGAGGTTCGGGCTGATCAAATTCGGTTCGCGCACCGATCTCTTAATGCCGTCAACGATTGAGTTGCTAATTTCGGTCGGGGATCGCGTCATCGGCGGCGAAACCCTTATTGCGCGGATGCCGCCAACGAATGGAAGCTAAAGAGACTATTAAGCCGCCGCATCGAGGGCTGAAAAAGGGTCTTTACGTGATCCCGACGGTATTCACCGCCGCAAATGTCGGGATGGGCTTTCTGGCCGTTATTTACTCGATGCGCGGATTCCAGATTGGCGTCAGCGATACGGCACAGGCAGCGGTTTATTTTAATTACGCCGGAATCGCCATCGGGCTTGCGATTCTTTTCGACACTCTTGACGGCCGGGTCGCCAGAATGACAAGGACCGCCACCGAGATCGGCGTCCAGTTCGATTCGCTGGCCGATGTTCTGACCTTTGGTATCGCGCCGGTAGCCTTGATGTACAGTTGGGCAATAGGTTCGGCGTTTAACGACAATACAACTGAACACGGATTCGGCGTTTTCCTGTTGTTTATGTATTTGATGTGCGGGACATTCAGGCTGGCGAGGTTCAACCTTCAGGCGACCCGCCCGCGCGTTCTCCGGGAAGGGACGCCGAAAGTCGACAAAAAAAACTTCGTCGGGCTGCCGATACCGCCGGCTGCAGGCTTAATGGCCGCGATTGTCCATTTCGCGCCGGAACCGCTCGGCTCGTACTCGTTTGGCCTCGGTCGTTCTTACGCGATGCTGATGATGGCATTAATCGCAATACTCAGCGTCTTGATGGTAAGTACCTTGCGATATTCAAGCTTCAAAGCGGCCGGTTCGGGACGAAGAAACCTTTATCTGGTATTGGTGGTAGCGGGATTTGGAATGTTGATCTGGCTGTATTCTCGGTATGTACTGGTTTTTTTGGCGGCGCTTTACGTTTCGCACGGAATTTTATGGTATCTCTTCCGCCTCGTTCGTCCGCGACGGATGGTCGAAATCGAACGTGCTCGATGACAAACTTACCTCTGGAGTCGCTAGCTTAGCTCGCCGGTCCGGACAGGCTGCGAGAACGACGAAACCTTACCTCGTCGTCGTTGCGCCCTGCTCCTCTCCATTGTGCCGACTTCATCGTCGTCATATCTTTCACGGCTTGCGTAGAGAATTGTCAACAAAACTATGAACAGGACGGAGACCGCCGTCGTATGCAGCACAAAGTCGAACAGGCTGTGAACGAGGATCGCGACCAAGCCGGTGGCCGCACCGACGGCGGCACCGCGACGAAACGTATTTTTTATGTTTGCGATTGAGTTGATCTGAATCGTCAAAAAAAAGAGGAAAAATAAACCGATTAATATTCCAGGCAGGCCGGCGTCGGCGGCAACTTGCAGATAATCGTTGTGCGCTTGTTCGACACGTTCGAGGCCGCTTAGCTCGTCGTGGCTCGTGTACGCCACGCCGAACGCGCCCAGGCCGGCTCCCAGCGGAAAATTCGCCGCGATCACGTCGAGCGTTTGCTTCCATATCTGCGAGCGTCCGGTCGTCACGTTGTTGCCGGACGCGGTTTCCGCGATTCGCGACAACGACGTTTCGCCACCCACGAAGATTGTGCCGCCGATGAGGACAGCAAACAGCAGAATCGATAAACCCAGCTTCACCGCCACGCTCGTCCAGCCTTTGTTGGACGCGGTCAAAAACACAAACGCGACTAATTCGGCGAAAAGGGCAATCAGTCCACCGCGCGAGCCGCTTAGAAGCAGCGCCACGCCCATCAGGCCGGCAGCCGTGATTACCAAAAGTCGCTTGTCCTTTTGGATCGCCCCGGTAAAAAGCAAACCGAGCGGCAGGGCAATCGCCATTTCCATATACGCGGCAAAATTATGCCGGTTAACAAAAGAACCGAACGGCGCGGCAAAGCGGCTTTCGTAAATTCCGTAGATCTTCTGTGGGCTTAAGACGGATTGCAATATTGCATAAAACGCGTATAGAAAGCCGAATATTATTACCAGGTTCACTAGCGTGCGCAGCCTCGAAGCACTCCGCACAAGAGATGAGATCGCGGCAAAAAAAACAAACAGCACAAAAAAATGCAGTGCAGAAACACGGGTGGCAAACGGATCGAGAGATATCGTTCGTGCGATCTCAGCAACGCCGCCGTCGGTGAAATAGCCGAACGGAATCACTTGTATCAATCCGTAAACCGCGGCTGCTGCCAATGCGAGCTGTAACAAGTTCCCGCTTAGCCGCAACGATTCGCTTATCCAACCGTCGGCAATCAAAATTATCGCCGCAACTATTGTAAAAAGATAGAAAACCGCGATCACGGGCTGGTGGACGGCTCCGTAGGCCAGCGTCGTGAAAACAATTAACGCGCACAGGATCACGAACGCCGCTCTGTTGGCGATGGTCGTGCTCTGTTTATAAACGGTAAGACGGGTTCCGACAGTCATTCAAACTAAATATTGATCAGAGTTTCGAAACGCGAAAATTGTCGTACCAGAAGGTTCCTGTTATCGGACAGTTCTCGCCGCAGTATGCGCG
>JBHENZ010000237.1:0-2824 GCA_046261815.1 Pyrinomonadaceae bacterium
GATTATTACCAATCGGCGTAAAATGAAACTTAACATTTCGCTATTCCGCACCTGCCGCTCTTGCGGGCGTAGTTGCAGTTTGATTTTGCGTAGCCGTCAATGCGGCAAGCTGCGCCTCGACCCTCGGATCAACCGCGTCCATTATATTCGAAACGTCGGCGTCCCACTTTGCCTGATCCCGCTCGATATAGACGAATTTCCACGGATGCAGTGTTCCGGGATTTGGATAAAGGCCTTTGACGAACGGCTTCTTCATCCAATTCGTCGCGTTGATAGTAAGCGGTACGACGGGAAGCTGCTCCATTACATACGCTTCGGCCCGGGCCAGCATTTCAAAACGTTTTTGCGGATCGAGCTCGTTGTTCGCGTCGTCGAGCATCTTGTCGTATTTCGGATCGGCAAAGCCGGATCCGCCGTCATTCTGTTTCCCGTAATGAAGACTTAAAAACGTATATGGGTCCATATAATCGCCAGACCACAGGCTTTGCGCGAGGCCGTCATATTGCAAAGCGTTGCGCAGCGGGAGAAACGTTTTGAACTCCATATTCTTCAACGGCACGGTTACGCCAAGATTTTGCTTCCATTGCGCCTGAATAAACTCGGCGATCTGGCGATTCGATTCGTTGGTGTTGAAAGTAAGGGCGACCTTGTCCGTCGGGAAGCTTGGGACCGAGAATCGGTTTCCATTTTGCTCAACCGGAAAACCGGCCTCGGCGAGAAGCTGCCGGGCTCGCGCGGGATCGAAATTATTCGAGCGTGCCTTCCATTGCTCGGGCGTCTTGCCCTGCTTTACACGCTCTTCTTCGCTCACGCGGGCGCGTGCCTTATCGTACTCGGGAAAAATTCCGGTGGGCGTCAGATCATAGAGCGGCTTTGTAACTTTTCGAAACTGCGAAAGGGCGCCACGGTCGAGAGCAAGACTGAAAGCCTGCCGCACCTTCAGATTATTAAAAGGCGGCATCGTCAGATTGAAACTGTAGTACGAGCATGAATTTTCCGGGAAATCCATGTACTCCTCTTTGTATCGCCGAACTTCATCGATCCACGCGGCCGGCACGACATGATTTAACAACGCATCGGCGGCACCTGCCTTGTACAAATTCATCTGCGTCGATTTTTCTTCGACCGGCAAAAACTCGATGCCGTCGAGATGAACATTGGCGGCGTCCCAATGATTAGGATCCCGTTCGACAATTAAAATGTCGTAAGGTCGGTGCATCTTAACACGGAACGGGCCGTTCGAAACGATGTTCCCGGTCCGCGTCCACAGTTTGCCGTGCTTTTCAATAGCCTGTTTCGGCACAAGTCGAAAAAATTGGTGCGTAAGCAAGCCGAGAAAATATGGTGCCGATTGCCGCAAACTTAATCGCAAGGTGTGATCGTCGATCGCTTCCACGCCGATGTCTTCCGCCCTGACCGGAACAAACTCGGCACCCGTAACGGCAGCCTTCAATTTCGGGTCGGCGTCGAGTGCTTTTGCTCGCGACTTTTCGTCTTCGTCAAGTGTAAGAAGATCGGTCGTTTGAATAACCTTGTGAAAGTTCGTTTCCGGTCCGAAAGGCCGATAACCGCTTGGTCCGGCCCACGGCGTCAAGTCTTTCTGCAGAAACGAACCTTCCTTTTTTACGAAAACCTTGTGTCCATTAAAGGCCTCGGCGTTTTTAATCGCGTAGCCCAGACTTGCCGTTCGCGAAAGCGTTTCAGGTGCAAAGCCGCGGCGAAAACTGTATACAAAATCCCTTGCAGTGATCGGTGTGCCGTCACTCCATTTTGCATTCTTTCGCAAATAAAAAATAAATTCGTCGACCTGCGGGCTGATTTCCCAGCGTTCCGCAATCGCCGGAATCGGGTCAAGCGTTTTCGGGTGATACTCGACCAGACCTTCGTAGAGGGCGGCGTAAACGCGAGACTCAGGCTGGCCGGAAGAGACGTGCGGATCGAGCGATTCGGGTTCGGCACCTGAAATATACCGCAAAACATTATCATTCGGTGGAATCGTGCGGCCAAAAAAACGGCTCGAGGCCGAACCGCTGCAGCCGGCGACGATTGATGCGACTAGAATTGCTACACAGACGATACGAATTTGAATGAGGGTATTCGATCTCATACGGCCACCTCCTACATTACCAGTTCATTGAGCCTTATGTATCGCGGTGAGGTCGCTGGACCTGCGAGCGACAAACCTTCAATTGAACAACAATTCTGCCAAAGCGGACGCGAGAAATAGCGGGAGAGGTAGCAGAAGTATACGCTAATTCGATTCGCCGCCCACAGCGTCCGGTTGCCATCCGCTGTCGATCGAAACGTTTCGAAGCAGCGGAGCCTCGAGCCCGTTCATTTCAAAATTAACGACGTAAGGCTTGACCAAAGAGTAAGAGCTTGGAAAGTAAAGCGGGATCGCCTTCAGTTCATTCAACGCGTCTTGCTCGGACAGCAAAATGCCGTCTTCCGCCAGGTCCCAGTTGGGCGATGGCGTTGCCTCGTTTTGCGGTATCTGTTCGTTTTCCGAAAGTTGACTCCGCGATGGAGGCGAGGCCGTTGTCGTTACCTCTGCAATCACGTCGGGCCCGAATATGGTTAGAATACTTGCCGTTTCGTCAAGCGTCGGAATCACAACATTGCGTCGCAGCAAATCAAAATCGCCTGCGGCTCGCGACGCTTCGAGATCGAGGGATTCCCTGACGATGATCTCGGTTTGAATATTCAAGCTTTGCCGCCACATTCGGGATACGGCTCTCGCTATACGAAGCTGCGTTTCGTTTCGATTAATGACGAGCCTGATCACTGGGAAGTTCTCGCCGTTTGGGAAGCCTGCGTCCTCGAG
>JBHENZ010000238.1:0-5450 GCA_046261815.1 Pyrinomonadaceae bacterium
GGTTTTCTCAAGGTTCTCGAGATGCGCGATCAGGTTGAGGCCTTTGTCGGGAAAGTCGAATTCGGCCTTGATGCGTTCGGGGTTGTAGCTTGTGACGTGATCGGGCAGGCGTTCGGGCTGTATTTCGTCTGAGCGTTCGAGGGCGACGGCCCGTTCGATCGTGTGCTCCAGCTCGCGGACATTGCCGCTCCAGACGTAGTTTTCGAGCAGGCCTAGGGCCTTAGGCGAAACCCCGAGCGAGCGGCCCGTTAAACTGCAGAATTTAGCGACGAAAAATCCGACAAGCTCGGGAATGTCTTCGCTGCGTTCTCTGAGCGGCGGTAGATTTATCGGGATCACCGAGATGCGGTAAAACAAATCTTCGCGAAACGTTCCGTTGTCCGACATTTGTTTAAGATCGCGGTTTGTCGCGGCGACCACCCGGGCATCGACCGATGTCTCTTCGTGAGCCCCGACCGGCCGCACCTTCCGCTCCTGCAGCACGCGGAGCAGCTTGACCTGCATCGCGGGCGACATTTCGCCGATCTCGTCGAGGAAAATCGTGCCATGGTGAGCGGCTTCGAACAGGCCCTTACGGTTCGAATTAGCACCCGTAAACGAGCCTTTTACGTAGCCGAAAAGTTCGGACTCAAGCAAGGTTTCCGTAAATGCACCGCAGTTTATTGAAATAAAAGGCTTTTCGGCCCGCGGGCTCATGTCGTGGATTGCCCGGGCGACCAATTCTTTTCCGGTACCGCTTTCGCCGGTGATCAAAATCGTCGACTGAACTTCGGCAACCGTTTCGATCATCTGAAATACCGCCTGCATCTTGGCCGAACTCCCGATTATGTTCTTGACGCTGCCGAGTTGCCTTTGGGCACGCCGGAAGGCGCGGTTCTCGTCGATAAGTGCTTGTTTTTCAAGGGTTTTGCGGACGATGAGCTTGAGCTCTTCGACATCAAAAGGCTTCTGAATAAAATCGTCGGCACCGAGTTTAAAGGCGTCGCGGGCGGTCTCGACCGAGGCGAAGGCGGTCATCAGCACAACGCCTAGATCCTGATGTTTTTCGCGCACGGCGCGCAGCAGCCCGATTCCGTCCATGTCGGGCATTCGAACGTCGGAAATGATCAAATCCGTGGGCTCGTCCTGCAGCGAATCGAGGGCCTCGCGGCCGTTCGACGCAGTTCGAACTTGATGGCCGTCGCTTCCGAAAACAAGGCTCAAAAGCTGCCGGTAACTTTGCTCGTCGTCAACGATCAATATGCTTGACATCTATTCAGTTGGTTTCAGGGTAAAGGCCGGAAGGCTACGATGCTGGCGCAGCCACAAATATATTTTCACAAATATAGCACTCTTTGTTCAAGTGAAATATTTGTTTTGATTCGTTTTTGTTCGTGTTGATCCGTAGGGTTGTCTTCTTTTGTGGCCGCGGATTTGGCCTCAGAAAAAAAGCACGCAGGCAACCGAACTGGCCCTACTTAATCTTCGCGGACGATTAGCAATCCGGCAAGGCGGCTTGAGCCCTCGTCGGTGAGTTCGATTGCTTCGGCGTTCTCGTCAGTTTTAGGGTTTTCGCGCGGGAGATCGATCGTAATGATCGTACCTTCACCCTCGAAGCTGCGTACGTTTATGTTTCCGTGGTGGTCGCGAATAATTTGGTAAACGATTGACAGGCCGAGGCCGGTTCCGCCGGAGGTCGAGCCGGCAAAAGGCTCGAAAAGACGTTCGACCTGGTTTTGGGACATTCCGTTTCCCGAATCCTCGAAAACGATTCGTACGCGATTATTCGCGACCGAGGCAAGCGAGATTTTCAGCCGTCCTCCGTCGGGCATGGCGTTGATGGCGTTGCGTGCGAGATTCCAGAAAACCTGTTTGAGCTGGGTGCTGTCGGCCGAAAGAAAGATTGGCGACTGTGGCAGATTCGACTCAATCTCATGGCGCGGGAGAAGGTCGGGGCTGTGTCGCAGCAGCTTGATCGTTTCGCGAAGCGCTTCGCATGCGTCGACCTCGGCGAAGCTGCCCACTTTTGGTTTGGCATAGCTTAGAAAGTTGGTGATGATGCTGTTCAGCCGATCTGATTCTTTGAGGATGATCCCCATCAGATCGGACTGCACCGAGTTCGGCGGAGTATTTGATTCAAGAACCTGAATCGCGCCGCGCATTGCGCCGAGCGGATTGCGGATTTCGTGGGCAAGGCCCGCTCCGACGCGGCCAACGGCGGCGAGTCGGTCTTTTCGCCGGACGCTCTCTTCCATTGAGCGAATGGCGGTTAGATCCTGGAAAGTCATAATCAGGCCCGAGGCTTCGCTTTCCTCCGAATAAAGCTGAGCGATGCTGTAGCCGACGCGGACGGCGAAACCTTCGGGCGTGGTCAGATCGACCTCGAATCTCGGCGGCTGCTCGCCACTGGCGGCGGCCTCGATCGAAAGAGCGGTCGCCTGCGACAAATCGCCGAAAAGCGTCGAGATCGGTTTTCCGATCGTTTCCTCGGCCGAGTGTCCGGTAATCTCGGCGGCAGCCTGGTTGAAGGTAAAGATTTGGCCGCTTAGGTCGGTCGTAACCAGGCCCGATCGGATCGACTCGATAATCCGTTCGTGCAGCGCGCGCAAGGATGCGAGATGCCGGGTCGCCTCGGCAAGCTCGGCGCCGGAATAGCGTCGTTCGGAAAGTTTCGATGCGAGCAGGCCGACGACGAGAATCGCAACAATGTTGAAGCTGAGGATTTGGATTATTTTCGAAAGTGTCGGCATCGTTGCGGCACCTTCGATGATGGACAAAAATGTGAGTAACGACAGAACGACGAAAAGCGCGCCGCAGATGATCGCCATCGTAAGCGTCAAGCGCGGAGGAAGATAAAGGCTCGAAACGCCGATGAGAACAATGTAAAGCGTGACGTATGGCGAGGTGAGACCGCCGGTGCGCCAGATCAGCCAGGTGATAAGAAGCGAATCGAGCACGAACTGCATTCGAACCTGCCAGGCCAGGCGGAGACTGAGGCGAAGCAGAAAAAAATAGACGGTCGTCAACCCGACGGCAATGACAAAAATGATCAGCGGGTCGCTGCGAAACTGCTCGAAGGAAAACGCGGCCGAACCCGTGTACCAAACCCAGCTCGTCACTAGAAGAAGAAAAATTACAACCAGGCGTCCGATGATCAGAGTCTGCACATTCTGAACGCGAAGCGGATTTGAGATGGATAAGTTTTCGTCTACACTAAACATTTGTTCTGCGGAGCGCGTACGTTTTATGGCAGATCGTCAAGAAATAATTGGCACAAATGAAGACGAACACCGTCCATGGGGCAGCTTCACGGTTTTGGACGAGGGCGAAAATTATAAAGTCAAGAGATTGGAAGTGCTGCCGGGAAAGCGTCTGAGCTATCAACGGCACAGGCGGCGGGCCGAGCATTGGTTTGTGGTCCGCGGCACAGCTAAGGTAACACTAAACGATTGCGAATTTCTAGTAAAATCCGGAGGCGCCGTCGACATCCCGACTGGCGGCGCTCACCGTATCGCAAACGATGAAAACGAGATGCTGGTCATCATCGAAACACAAACCGGAACCTACTTTGGCGAGGACGATATAGAACGGCTGGAGGATGATTTTGGGCGCTAGCGGACATTTTGGCGAATCTCCGTGGCCGTTGCCCCCCGGCGGCGGAGCCGCGAGAAAAGAGTTTAGAGACAATCGCGGAAACGCCCCGCCTATCCCCACAGCACTGCCGCGGAGCCGCCCAGAAACAAAACTACGCGAAACCAATGATTCGGCGGGCAGCCGCGAGCAGATCGGCGGCGACGATATCAGGCGGGCGGTGTAAAAGTTTTCGGTGAGCCTCACCATAGCCGGTCAAAACAAGGGCAGTTTTCGTCTTCGCATTTTCTCCGGTTTCGACATCGATTTTCTTATCGCCGATCATCCACGATTTTTTGCGTTCGATAGCAAAATCGGCCATCGCGTTTTCGATCATTCCGATTCCAGGTTTTCTACAAGCGCAGTGTGACTCAGGCAGGTGCGGGCAGAAATAGAATCGGTCGATCAAGCAATCGAGTTCGGTTCGCATCTGCTCGTGAATCGATTCCATCGCCCGTTCGTCGTAAATTCCGCGGCCGATGCCGGACTGGTTTGTGACGACGATGATTAGAAAATTTTTCGATCGGAAAAGCTCGAGCGCCTCGCGCGTGTAAGGAAAGATTTGCAAATCTTCGACGCGAGAAAGGTAATTTACCTCTTCGACAAGGGTGCCGTCGCGATCGACAAAAATTGCCGGGCGTTTTTCAGACATTTATCTATCGGTTAAAAACTTCCTCAATTTTTGCGTAAACATTTTCGGGCGAAATTCTCGTCATGCAGCGGTGGTCGATCGGGCAGATGCGCAGCATGCACGGCGAGCATTCGACGCCCGCACGGACGACAGTCGCCAAATCGGAAAACGGCCGCGTGGTCACGTGATTTGTCGGCCCGAAGATGATTACGGTTTTTGTATTAACTGCCGGAGCGAGATGCGCGAGGCCTATGTCATTAGCGACGAGCAAATCTATCTCGGCCAAAATCGCGGCCGCGGCGGCGAGGCTTGTTTTGCCCGTAAGGTCAATGGGTTTGTGATCCGACAGATTGACGACTTTTTGTGACACGTCCGATTCGGCCGCTGAGCCCAGCAACACGACGTTTACTCCGAGTTTTGTTTGAAGCAAATCATTCAAGGCGGCGTAGCGTTCGGCACCCCAACGCTTGGCACCCGAGTTTGTCGAGCCGGCCGCGATTGCAGCGATCGGCCGAGATCCGACGACTCCCTGATCGATCAAAAACTTCCGAGCTTGCTGACGTCTCGAATCCGAAACGACAAGGGAAATATCAGGTAAGGAAAGTTTCTTGACTTGCCCGAGCAGCGATCGCTCGACAGCGGCGACGAGGTTCACATAGTAGAACGACTCATGTCGCGAATCTTTCCACTGGGGAACCGGCAGCGTATCAGTGAGAAGAAAGCCCCGATGCTCGGTGGCGTAGCCGAAGCGCCGTTTGGTGCCGGCGAGCCGCATTGAAAACGCCGCGGAAAATGAATTTGGCAACAACAGGCCGACATCGAATTTTTGTTTTCCCGCAATTTTAGAAAGCGCGACCGGACCCGTTACCTCCGGGTCAAAGGTTACGATCTCATCCGCGAATCCGGATGCGTCAAAAATACCGGCTGCCCATTTTCTGGTTAAGAGCGTAATGCGCGCGCCCGGGAACGAGGTTCGCAAACGCCTGAGCGCCGGAACGGACATCACGGCATCGCCGATCCAATTTGTGCCGCGAACCAAAATATTCATTCAGTGCGAAAAAGGGTTTTGAGACCGTCGTCTATTGATACCTGCGGGCTCCAGTCAAGCTCGGTTTCGATCAGCCTGAGGTCGGTGACATAATTCATCGGCGTCGGATTTGGCAGCGTCGAATCGGCGGTTGCTGCCTGCAGGCCGGAGGCGTTTTCTAGT
>JBHENZ010000239.1:0-4608 GCA_046261815.1 Pyrinomonadaceae bacterium
AATATTAGCTGCCGATCGTCGGTAGCCGCGCGGATCGGCTATCGTCCAACCGGTAAAGGCCTTGGCCACTTCCACAATATCCTGCTGCGTGTAACCGCCGTCGACGCCAAGCGTGTGCAGCTCCATCAGCTCGCGGGCGTAATTTTCGTTTAGCCCGCGCTGCCGCTGCCGATTGCCGGCGGCCTGCAAACGCTTGATTCTTTGATCAAGCTGCTCGTCCGTAAGACCCTGCCGTTCTTTGATACGCTCTCGCATCTGCGGGGTAAGGCTTCCTGACGCGATTGCCCGCTGCAAAGGGCCGTTTCCGCGGCCGGCGTTCATTTGCGCGTTTGGCGCGACGGATTCGAAGTTGTCGAGATAGAAAAGCATCGCCGGATGTTGGGCCGTTCCGGTGACGAGGTCCTTGAAATTTCCAAGCGCATTTTTGCGAATCACATCCCGTTCATAGCTTGGGATATACCAACGCACGGCGTTCTTTCCAGAAAATACGTTAAAGTGGTTTTGCCAGAAATCGACCATCACTTCCTGTAGTTGCCGCTCGGAATAAACTGCCCGTAATACCCGGTTGGCCGTGATCTGCGGCACGAGCTGATTGGCCGGGCGGAGGTTATATTCTTTGTAAAGCGTTTGCAGTTTTTCACGCCGCTCGCGCTGCTCGTGGGCGGTCATCCCGTTACCGCTCGCCTCAGACATATTCGCCATGTTCGCCTGCGCCTGCGAAGCCTGCGCTCGCCTCCCGCCTTCGAGCTGGCGAAGCAGCGCGCCCGGATTCGGATATTTTGCGAAAACCTCGGCAGTAGTCATATTGAAGATTTCGAGATTTTTGACCTTCGCGTCTGCAACCGGATCGCCAATCGACGAAGGGTTAAGCTGCTGTTCAATGTATTTTTCGAGGCCGATCGCCTTTACCTTTTGCAAATCGCCAGGCCGAGGGCCGAAGCCTAGACGGTTGAGCGAATGGACGATTTTCTGATCCTGACTTAATGCTTTTGTGTCCGGCGCGGGTTCAGTAGCAAAGCCGAACATTGGCAGTGCGATGGTGTAAACGACAAATGTCGCTGCGAGCCGGTTAAAAAAGCCTGGTTTCGATTTCATACTTTATAAATCCTTATAGGTTGCTGTCGGCCGGGACGAAAAGACCGCGTATTCTATTAGACGCGCCGCGAAACTGATTGGGCGAAAAAAGATCTCGGTGGATTTGCTCGTCAGGTGCGAGAGACAACAGTTCGCGAAGCCGTGACATCCAAGAGGTCGATTCGGGCGAAAATTTCGGTTAGAATAGGGTTAACCCGTTTTGTAACTTCAGCAAATGAGATACTTTAAGGCACCTGTGCTGTTCGCGATCGCAGTTGGACTTTCGGCGTCTGTCTCGGCGGTGGCGCAGCTCGCATCGTTCAGCGATCCGAATGTAAACTACGCATTTGATCTGCCCGATCCGCGGTGGAAGGTGACCGTTAAGCCTTCGACAACGAATCAGAATGTCGAGTATGTTTTCGGCGACCGGCTCGACGGGCATCTTGAAGTGCGAAAAATCACGGTAGCAAAAGACGCGGCGATGCCCGATATTCTTCGCGTCGAAGAGCAAAAGCTTCAATTTTTGCCCGGCTATGTTGCGGGCCGCGACGAGGTTTTCCGCGGACGCCTTAACGGGACGGTTTTTAATTACGAATTCGTTCGCGCAGGTCGCCCGATGAGCGGCCGCTTCTATCTTCTTCGGGCGGACGAAGGCACGATCTACCTGTTGCGATTTACCGGTTTCAGCGATAAGCTGCGATCGATCAGAAACCAGACCGATGCCATCGGGCGGAGCTTTCAGGTGAAAAGATCGAGCTAAACTTTTATTTGGTTCGTCGCACCTTCGGGAAGAAGATAACCGCTCGGTACGTTGTCAAGTAATTTTTGAATTTCGCTTTCGCGCACGTTTTTTTTCATTCTGGTTTTTGCGACGACGTCATTTGAGAGGCTCGTTAAGATCCGCACGTCAAACTCCTCCGCTCTCCGCAGCAGATTCCACGCGGTCTGTCCGTTGACCTGATAATTTTTGCATAGCGTTTCCGCCAGCTCACCGCTATTTTTACCCGCGAACCAATCGAGATAATCGCTCCGCCCTATGCCGTCGGGGCATTCGGCGAGCATGATTATCGTACCTCCGTCGTTGCACGCCTTCGAAGCCGCTTCGAGCGTTTTGTGAGCCTGGATCAGATTGATGTCATACGGATATCCGCCACAGCTTGCTATAACAAGATCGCGTTTTTCCGGGATCCTGATCGTGTGCGAGGCGGCGTAGGCATCGCACGCGGCACGGTGCGACGCGATCCAATCGCCGCAAAAGAGATCAACGATCTCGCCCGCGTCGTTGGTGATCGTCGAGATGCAGAAGATCGGTTTGGCGAACCGGACGGCTTCGACGAACGTTTCGTGAACGACGTTGCCGTCGAGGCGAGCAGTTTCGACGCCGGCTCTCCGTGATTTTGTTTCGCAGTCGAAAGCGAGTTTGTGGGTTTCGGTAATCGTTCTTGTCGATGCCAGACCCGGACATATCAGTTTGCGGCCGCCTGTGAAGCCGGCAAAGTAATGAAATGTTACGCCGCCGACAAGAACGATGTGGTCGTACTCGGTCAGCGTCCAGTTTAGCTCGACCGAAATTCCGCCTGCGGTTTCTCCGACGCGAAAATTCTTGATCGGAGCGCTCGCGTCGTGGTCAATCGTTTTGATTCGCTGTGCGATGAAGGGTGTCAATAATCGACGTTTCTCGTCGTCGGTGACCTTTCGGTGAATGCCGGTCGCAAAGATAATCGCGATCTCCTGCGGCGCGGTACCGTTTGCGATGAGCCGTCGGACGAGGAGATTTACGATCTGGCCGGAGCCGGTTTCTCGCGTCGCATCTGGCACAACGAGCAAAACTGTTTCGCCGTGGTCGATCAGATCTTCAAGCGGCGGGGAACCGATTGGGCGATCGAGCTTCGAGCCGATCTCGACATCGGACAGCGGGGCCGGATGAAAGCCGGTTTGAATCACATCAAATCTAGCCGCGTCGTATTTAAGAGGGACGGTTGATCTGCCATACTTGAGCTCGATTCGCGTCATTCGCTTACGCAACATTAACCGGCTTTAGACGCGGCATTTTTCGGTTTTGTACTCACGCTCGGTTCGAAACATTTTGCTCCGGTTTCGCATACGTAAACGGCCTCAGCTTCGAGATCAAGCGTTTCCATTTGTATCGTCAAGTGGTCGATGCCAAATCGATCATGCAAATTCTGCCTGACGGCGGCGAGAAGGTCGGAATGGTGAACGGTTCGGTCGTGCGAGATATGGGCCGAAAGAGCATCGATGCCGGACGAGATCGTCCAGACGTGCAGATCGTGGACGCCACCGACGCCTTTGGTTTCGAGGATCGCAGATTCGACCGCCGAGAGGCTTATATGGCGAGGCGTGCCTTCGAGCAAAACGTTTACCGACTCCAAAATCAACCGCGCGGCGCCGAAAATAATGATGCCGCTTATCAAGACGCTGCCGATGGAATCTGCCCAGAGCCAGCCGAACCAAATAATCAGCAGGCCCGATGCAATAGCCACGACTGATCCGAGCAAATCGCCCATAACGTGCAGCCACGCACCGCGCATATTTAGATCGTGCTCGTGATCGGCGTGCAGCAGAAACGCAGAAAGCAGATTTACCGCGAGGCCGCCGGTCGCGATGTAGGTCATGGCGAATTTGCGGATGTCCGGCGGCGTCTGCCATCTTTCGACGGCCTCGAACACAACCCACAGCGAGAGAAGGACGAGCGCGATTCCGTTCACGAATGCAGCCAGTATCTCGATACGGTAAAAGCCGTAAGTTTTTCGCTCTGTCGCCGGCCGCGCGGCAAACCAAAAGGCGAAAAGTGTCAGTGTGAGAGCAGCCACGTCGGTCAACATATGACCGGCATCGGCAAAAAGCGCGAGGGAGTTCGTCCACCATCCGCCCACGGCCTCGGCGATCATATAGACGAACGTCAACGCCAAAGCCAGCTTTAATCTTGCCACGCTTTTGGCGGACCTGCGTTCGTTGTGGCTGTGTGTGTGGCCCGTTCTCGTTTTAAAAATCGCTCCCGCTTTTTCTCCGTCAAAATCTCCGCGTGACGCGACCCGAACGCGGTGTAACGACATACCCCGATCGGTTTCCATGATCGTCGCTTACCTCGACGGTTATATCGCCCGGCGCCGACACCTGAAGCCTGAACGAGCCGTCGCCGCCAACAAAGGCCTCACGGCCCGCCGCGCGTACTCGCAGCCCCGGATGCGTGCGGCCCGAAATTATATAGACCGTCCCGCCCACGCTTTCGAAGCCCCAGTTGTCGACCAAGATCATGCCGCTCGCATCGGGACGTACAATATTGAAGCGCCACGGCTCGCTCCATTCGCTGGTTTGACCCGAACGCGATGTCGCTTTTAGCCGCCAGTAGTAATTTCCGGGCAGCATACCGGCAAGCCGAAACTCGCGGGCGGCGATCGAGCCACGATCGACCAAAATCGAATCGGAGGCGAAATACGGCGAGCGGGCAATCTGCAAATAATACCCGGCAATCGGCAGCGAGCTCTGATCCTGCCAGTTGAAAGCGACCGTCAT
>JBHENZ010000240.1:0-3662 GCA_046261815.1 Pyrinomonadaceae bacterium
GTAGTTGATACCGCCCGCCTCGAGGATGTGCTGCGGCAGATGCAGCATGAAAAGTTTCACTTCGGTTTTGTCGTCGACGAGCACGGCGGCGTCGAGGGAATAATAACGCTCGAAGATTTGCTCGAAGAGATCGTCGGCGATATTTCCGATGAGCACGACGAAGAAGTGAACGAACAAATTCGCGAGCAGACCGATGGCAGCTTCGTCCTTGACGGAGGCGTTGCCGTCCGCGACGTGAACAAGCGCCTCAATCTGAACTTGCCAGTTTCCGAAGGCTACACGACTGTGGCGGGATTCTTGATGTCGCAGGCAGGACAGATCTTAAATGTCGGTGATACGGTCCCGTTCAACGGCCACACCTTCCGCGTCGAAAAAGCGGCGAAACGGAGAATATTAACCGTCCGGGTGGAGGTAACCGCACCTCCTCCAGTTGAATCGTCTGCATCGACCGCTGCATGAAAACGTAAACTGAAGTTAGAGAAGTCACCTTTTAATGAACGCGGTGCGTTCAATGGTTTTTCTTGCTTTCGTCCTACTCATCTTTTCCGTGGTTAAAGGTTCAAAATTGCCACAGAACAAGTTGAGAAACAGGAAGGGGAGAATAAAGCGCCCAATTTCCACCGTCGATACGCGCGTAGATTTAGTATAATATTTAGAAAATACGATGGCTGCCACAGATAATGAGCCTAATTGAACAAGTCTGGGCGCGTGAAATTCTGGATTCGCGCGGCAATCCGACCATCGAGGCGGAGGTGATTCTCGAAGACGGCACTACGGGCCGTGCCGCCGTGCCGAGCGGTGCCTCTACCGGCGAGAATGAGGCCGTCGAGCTGCGCGATGAGGATGATTTGCGGTACCTCGGGAAAGGCGTGACCAAGGCGGTCGAGAATGTTAACGAAGCAATAAACCGTGAGCTTGAGGGTCTCGACGCGCTCGATCAGACACTTATCGATCAAACGATGATCGATCTTGACGGCACGCCGACAAAATCGAAGCTCGGTGCCAACGCAATCCTCGCCGTCTCGCTCGCCACTGCGCGTGCTGCTGCTGCGGCGCTTGAGATTCCGGTTTATCGCTATATCGGCGGTTCAAACGCAAAAACGCTGCCCGTTCCCATGATGAATATCCTCAACGGCGGTGCTCATGCGGACAACAACGTCGATTTTCAGGAATTTATGGTGATGCCTGTCGGCGCCGAGAATTTTTCCGAAGCTCTTCGGATGGGAGCGGAAATCTTTCATAATTTGAAATCCGTTTTGAAATCTCGCGGCTATTCGACCGGCGTCGGTGACGAAGGCGGCTTCGCCCCAAATCTAAAATCGAACGAAGAAGCGATCGAGACAATACTCGAAGCCGTACAAAAGGCCGGTTACAACGCCGGCGATAACGTTATGCTCGCCCTTGACCCGGCCGCAAGCGAATTTTACGTTAATGGCAAATACGTTTTCAAGAAATCCGACAAACGCGAGCTTACCCCCGACGAAATGGCCGCATATTGGATCGATTGGTGCAACAAATACCCAATCATTTCGATCGAAGATGGCATGGCCGAAAACGATTGGGAAGGCTGGAAGAATTTGACGAGCGGTGTCGGCGATCGCGTGCAGCTTGTCGGCGACGATCTTTTCGTCACAAACGTCAAATTTTTGCAAAAGGGAATTGACGAACATGCTGCAAATTCGATCCTAATCAAGGTCAACCAAATCGGCACCTTAACCGAAACGCTCGACGCCATCGAGCTCGCACGCACCAACAATATGACCGTCGTAATCTCGCATCGCTCGGGCGAAACGGAAGATACGTTTATCGCCGACCTTGCCGTGGCAACCAACGCCGGACAAATAAAAACCGGCAGCCTGTGTCGATCCGATCGCGTTGCAAAATACAATCAGCTTCTAAGAATTGAAGAAGACCTCGGCGAATCCGCCCGGTATCCCGGTCGTCAGGCTTTTTATCAATTGAAAAACAAGCGTGAATATTCGGCGCGAAGCGCAACGTGAGCACTCGAAAAGCTCCGGATCGACAATTGTCGAATACATCGGTGACGACGCGGAAAGATTCGCCGAGCTGATGCGGATTTTTCTCGAAGGTGAATATCGCTTGACGCAGAGCGCGGCGTGGCCGATCATCTACTGCGTAGAACGCTTTCCGTCGCTCGTCGAACCGCATCTTCGGACACTGCTCGATCAGCTCGAGCGCGCTGACGTTCACGATGCGGTCAAGCGAAAAATGTCGTCAGACTGCTGCAATTTGTCGACATTCCCGAAGAATTGCAGGGCCGCGTTTACACTATTTGTGTCGATCTAATCGACAACCCGAACGAGCCTGTCGCAGTGCGGGCTTTCGCCCTTACCGTCGCGGGGAAAATTGCCGAGCGTGAACCCGATCTAAAACGGGAATTGTGGCTAATCGCAAAAAAGCATCTCCCGCACGCCTCGGCCGCATTGCACAAGCGGGCCCGAAAATTTGATGTCGTAACTTTGTCCGAACAAAATTATGTTCGCGCCCGTAAAATGCTGAATGCAGAGAATTCTGGTAATTGGTTCATGCGGCGCGGGCAAGTCAACTTTCTCGGCAAGACTTGGGCAAATTTTGCATCTGCCCGTTATTCATCTTGACACACAGTATTGGAAACCGAATTGGATTGAGCCAGATAAGAGCGAATGGCGTGAAACTGTTATTGAGATTCTTCGCGGCGATCGCTGGATCATCGACGGAAACTACAGCGGCACGCTCGAGTTGCGTCTCGCGGCTTGCGACACGGTGGTCTTTCTCGACTTTTCTCGATATCTGTGCATCTATCGCGTTCTAAAACGCGCGATCCGGTACCGAGGCAAGACACGACCCGACATGGCCAGTGGATGTGTGGAGAAAATTGATCTATCGTTTTTAAAATGGACATGGTCGTATCGCGAGCGGTCGCGTGACGGAGTTGTAGCAATGCTTTACGAATCAAAAGAACACGTCGCGATACACCACCTAAAATCTCGGGACGAAGCCGAAATATTCTTACTTCGTCAGTCCAATTCCAATGTTAGCGTTTGAAGACGAGTTCGCGATCAGCACCGACAAATCGCGTCTGGATATAGATGCGATTCATCGGTTCTTGTCCGAAGAATCTTACTGGGCCGCAACTCGCACAAAAGACCAGACCGCCAAGGCAATCGAAAACTCGCTTTGCTTCGGTGTCTTTCACGACACCCACCAGATTGGTTTCGCTCGCGTTGTAAGCGATCGCGCCACATTTGCCTACATCGGCGATGTCTTTATCCTGAATGATTTTCGCGGCCGCGGTTTAAGCAAACGCCTTATGCAAACGATCATCGAACATCCCGAACTCCAGAATTTGCGCCGGTGGCTGCTAGCGACGCGGGATGCACACGGACTCTATTCCAAATTCGGCTTCGAACCCCTCAATTTTCCTGAACGTTGGATGGAGCTGTCGTCGGCTGACGGATATTGATTCCTTAATGTTTTTCCTCGAGTTTACGTCGCCCGCCTTCCGGCTGTGGATCTTGTCGACTTAACACCACGAACGCCGTCCCGTTTCATTTAATAGATGAACGATCCACGAACATAACCCTTCGTCCCGGTGGCCCGCTCGCCGACGTCGCGCTAACGATCCTCGCCTTGCTTGGCATAGAAAAATCCAATGAGATGAT
>JBHENZ010000241.1:0-7379 GCA_046261815.1 Pyrinomonadaceae bacterium
CAAAGACGTAACGCCCATGCGGATAAAATTTTCCGCCGCGGGATTGCTGAAAATATCTTCAGTATGTGCGTGAACGTCGATAAATCCCGGTGCGACTATTTGGTTTTTGGCGTCGATCGTCTTTTTCGCCATTGAAGTGTGGACGAAGCCGACCTTTGCGATGCGACCGTTCTTCACTGCTATCGAGCCGCGAAACCATGGATTGCCGGTGCCGTCGATGATCCGCGCGTTAGTGATTACGAGATCGTATTCCGTGTCCATATTCGCGGACCCTGGTAGCTGGGCCGTCCCGAACAGCAGAGAAATCAGTAGTAGAAAGGTCGTTTTTCGCATTAGGACTTCGCCTCCACCGGTTCGTCGGTATACGGATAATGAAGCTGCACAGGCTTCGATCTGCGTCGCAACCGCAAGTTCAGGACTTCGACTAGAACCGAGAATGCCATCGCAAAGTAGATATAGCCTTTGGGGATGTGCTGATGCAGCCCCTCCGCGATAAGCGTAACGCCGATCAACAAAAGAAAAGCCAAGGCAAGCATTTTCACGGTCGGATGACGTTGAACGAAATTCCCGATAGGCGCGGCGAAAAGCATCATCGCGACGATTGAGATCACCACGGCCGCGATCATTATCCACAGGCCCGCGCTTCCGTATTGCTCACTGACCATACCGACCGCGGTGATTACCGAATCGAGCGAGAAAACCATATCAAGCAGCATTATCTGAATGATCACGCTTGTAAAGCCCGCGTACGCCTTTTTCGATTCGTGCCCGTCCTCGCCTTCAAGCGAGCCGTGAATCTCGTGCGTGCTCTTGGCGATTAAAAATAATCCGCCAAGCAAAAGTACAAGGTCGCGGCCCGAGACGCTTTGGCCCCATACCGTGAACAGCGGCGCGGTTAAGCCGATGATCCAGCTCAGCGAGAACAGCAGAATCACGCGCATAATGAGGGCGAGCGAAAGCCCGATGTAGCGTGCGCGCGGCTGCTGCTCTGGCGGAAGTTTGCCGGCAAGAATCGAGATGAAAATTACATTGTCAATCCCGAGCACCAGCTCAAGAACGGTAAGAGTAGCAAAAGCGATCCACAACTGCGGTTCAGCCAAAAATTCCATTTATAAATAGTCTCCGAGCAAATTTTGTAATTATAGCGGTAACTTCAAGTAATGAGAATCTGATGCGAACGGTTTGTTGTCCTTGCGTTCCGTGAGCATCTCGGCTATAAAATCCTCGAACTACAACCTAAAAAGGAGAATTTTTAATGGATACCACTACACTCATCATCGTCATCGTTGTCCTCGTCCTTCTCTTCGGTGGAGGCGGCTACTGGTATCGCCGCGGCCGTTGATTAATTTTCATCGTTTGTCCCAAAGGGCAACGTCGGATGGGGGAAAGGCGTTTTTGGAACGCGCTCCTTAAGAAAATCACCGCCGGCCCTATTTTTCGCGGCGAACACGACGTGTCCGCTAACGATCGTGGCGACGGCCACTCCCGTAAAGTCGCGATTGGCGAACGGCGTGTTCCGCGATTTCGAACGCGACTTGGATGCGTCGAACGTCCATTCGAGATTCGGATCGAGGATGGTGATGTCGGCAACCGAACCGGGTTTGAGGGTGCCGCGCCGGGCAAGACTGAAAATTTTCGCTGGATTGGCGGACAACAATTCGACCAAGCGAAAAAGGTCGATCACACCCTTGTGCACGAGTTCTGTAAAGGCGAGGCCGACGGCGGTTTCGAGGCCGGTGATACCGAAAGGTGCGCGGTCGTATTCGAGCGCTTTTTCATCCTGATGATGCGGTGCGTGGTCAGTGGCGATGGCGTCGATTGTGCGATCTCTGAGACCCTCGAGGATCGCCTCTAAATGCTCGTCGGAGCGTAGCGGCGGAGCCATTTTTGTGTTGGTATCGTAGCCTTCGACTGCTTTGTCGGCCAGGGTGAAATGATGCGGCGTGACTTCGCAGGTTACGTTGATGTTTTCGTTTTTTGCACGCCGGATAGCCTCGATGGCCGTTTTGGTTGAGACGTGGGCGATGTGAATTCGGGCGCCGGTTTCCCTTGCCAGAATAATGTCGCGAACGACGTCAATCTCTTCGGCAAGAGCGGGAATTCCCTTAAGACCGAGCAGCAGCGAAGTTTTGCCCTCGTGCATCACGCCGCCGGACGAGAGCGATTTATCTTCGCAATGATCGACCACGGGCAGATCGAAATCCTTCGCGTACTGCATAGCACGCCGCATAATGCCGGCGTTCGGCACCGGCCGCCCGTCGTCGGAAACTGCAACCGCACCGGCCGCCTTCATTTCGCCCATCTCGGCAAGCTCGCGCCCCTCGGATGACTTAGTAATCGCGCCGACGGGAAAAACATTCGCCAATCCCGCACGCTCGGCCTGCTCGATCATATAACGCGTGATCGCCGCGTTGTCATTCACTGGCGATGTGTTCGGCATCGGACAAAGGCTCGTCCAACCACCCGCAACCGCCGCCGCGCAGCCGCTCGCAATGGTTTCCTTATGCTCCTGCCCCGGCTCGCGCAAATGCACATGCATATCGATAAACCCGGGCGCGACAAGCAGGCCGCTCGCGTCGAATACCTCGCAATCATCAGGCGCGCCCTCGTTAGGCTTGAGCCACGCCGAAACACGTCCGTCTTCGATGAGCACGGACATCCCGGTATTTTTCTTCGCGGCCGGATCGATAAGGTGGCCGTTGGCGATGAGTAGCGGTTTCACTTAAGCGGCTTGAAGCAACGACTCGCGCACGTTTGCGGCGATCTCGATCGGATAGAGGTTTCTTGCCGGATATAGATAGCCCTCGCCCGACTCGTGGATCACACGAAGGTAATTATCCTCTTGCGCAGCGGCGTCGGTTGCGCAGCGGTGTCGGGGCAGCAGTTCATAGACCTTTCGCACCTCAAGATCCTCGCAGCCATCGGGGTCGATGCATAGCATAAATCGGCTTGTTGTATCCCGCAAAAAATACTTTAACTTACTTCTTCGGATAAGCCGCGTCAGTCTTGACCTCTTTTAACTGGGCAAGATGACGGTCGCTGTGGCCCGCGAGGAAAAGTATCCACTGGTGCGCATCGATCACGCCCATCATCGGATTTTCAACGAATCGTCCGCGAAGGTCTTCTTTCGTGGTTTTGACGAAATCGATGACCTCGTTTCTCGCCTTTCCAAAGTTGGTAAGCAGCTCTTCGCGGGTCTTGAACCGCGAGTTCGGTTTCAAAATTTCCGGCGCTTGAAATTTTTGCGTGCGGTTGGTTATCGCCAGACGGACACCAACGTCCTTAACGCGATAGTCGTCCTTTCCAGCAGGCGGCGCCGGCATTTTTAACATTCGATCACGCACGAGTCCCAAGATCGTTCCTTCTGAAACAATGATATGTTCGGCGACCTCGGCGATCGTCCAGCGATTTGGCGCGGCGCGAAAATTCAATTGAGTCGGAAAGTCCAGAAACTTCCTTGACGAAATCGGCTTTCGTTTCGTCGAGATATTTTAATGCCGCGGCTCTGTCTGCCTCCGTGAAAACAACAGCAGCTTTCGCTGGTGGTGCGGGTATCGGCGTCGGCGTTTGTGCCGTGAGGTTCATGGCAGGCGCGAGAACGATGATTGCGAATACAAAAAATACTTTCATTGTCATTGCCTCCAATAAACTATTGTCGCTGATTTTGAACGGTTCCTCCCGTCGCGAGATACAATACTGCCATTCTAACAGCAACGCCGTATTTCACCTGATCCAAAATTAGTGACCGCGAGCTGTCGGCGACGTCGGATGAGATTTCGATACCGCGGTTCATCGGGCCGGGGTGGAGAACGATGGCGTCCTTTTCTGCGAGGTCGAGACGCTCGTTTGTCAGGCCGTAGTGGATGGCGTATTCCCGAAGGGTCGGGAAGTAGGCCGAGTCTTGGCGCTCGCGTTGGATGCGGAGGATCATCACGACATCGGCGCCTTCTATGGCGTCTTCGATTCGCGGTGAAACCATCATCCCGTTGTCGACGAAGCCGACGAAATCTTCGGGTACAAGCGTTCCTGGGCCAGCGACGCGAACGGTTGCACCGAGCTTGGTTAACAGATGTATGTTTGAACGGGCAACACGACTGTGCAAAATGTCGCCGACGATTGCGACCTGCAGATTTTCGATTTTGCCCTTATGCTCGCGGATGGTCATCGCGTCGAGCAAGGCCTGTGTTGGATGCTCGTTTGCTCCGTCGCCCGCGTTGATAACCGCGGCTTTGCTAACCTTCGCAAGCTGATGCGGCACGCCCGCCGAGCCGTGGCGGACGACGATCGCGTCAGGGGCCATTGCATCAAGATTCAACGCAGTATCGATCAGCGTTTCGCCTTTCACAAGGCTGGAGGTCGACACACTAATGTTGACGGCGTCGGCTGAGAGACGTTTGGATGCAAGCTCGAACGACGTGCGCGTTCTTGTCGAATTTTCAAAGAAAAGGTTGATTACTGTTTTACCGCGTAGCGTTGGGACTTTTTTAATCTCGCGGGCGTTGATTTCCCTGAAATTTTCGGCGGTGTCGAGACTGCCGGTCATTTCCTCAGGCGAAAGTTCGCGGATGCCGAGAAGATCTCTTCGTTTGAACGGCTTATTCATGAAGAGCGATCGGTAAACGGTAAACGGTAGGTGGCAAATACGTATTCACGCCTTTCATCAGCGAAGTGCTTCGAGAGTTTTACGATTCTCAAAGCGAAGTCATAGGCTTTGTCCGTCAGGACATTCTTCATTTACCATTTACCGTTCAGCATTCCATCAAATCAAGGGCGCTCGAAGATACCCACGGCTTCTACGCCGTCGTATTCCTTAAGCATTACCTTGATAATCTCTGCCTGTTTCGTCGGCACGACTTTGCCGACAAAATCCGCCTGGATCGGTAGTTCGCGGTGTTCGCGGCCTCGGTCGATAAGTACGGCGAGCTGCACCTTTCGCGGGCGACCGAAGTCCATAATTTGGTCGAGAGCCGCACGGATCGTGCGACCCGTGTAGAGAACGTCGTCGACCAGGACGACGATTTTGTTTTCGAGATCGGCTTCAAGTTCCGTGCGGTTTACCACCGGATGTGCCCCGACGGTCGAGAGGTCGTCGCGATAAAGAGTGATGTCGATTATTCCGTACAGCGGCCGCTGCCCTTCGAGCGATTCGATTTTATCGACGATGCGCTCGGCGAGCGGAACCCCACGGCGACGAATGCCGACGATATAAAGATCGCCGGCGCCCTGATTTTCCTCGACGATCTCCGAGGCAAGTCGCGAAATCGCCCGCTTAATGCGGGCGCTTTCCATAATTCGTGATTTTTCGACCAGGTTGATGTCGTCTGCCATTTTATCTGCGAAAGTGGGACGTTACTTGGCTCCCGGAAACGTAAGTTAATTTTGAGGTGATTTCGCCCTTACTCACGTGCGGGCCTCCGCAACGGCCATATGCTAGCAAATCGTAACAGAGGGTTTCGGAAAGTTCAAAGTTTAGTAATCTTGAGCGACGGTTAGCCCAAATCGACGACGGCATTTAGACTGAGGGCAATCGATGGCTCAATGCCCAAATTGTACAACAACATAGTTCGCCCTTTGCTTTTTCGCCTTGATCCCGAACGGGTGCACGAAGTCGGGATCGAAGCGCTTCGCGTGGGACTGCGGTCGGAGCTTGTTCGCGAACGATTCGCCGAACGTCTTGCCGTTTCGCCGTTCGGCGAGCTCGAGAGATTCGGCTTAGGATTCTCGAATCCTATTGGCGTTGCGGCCGGCTTTGATAAAAACGGGAAAGTCGTCGATCAGCTCGCGGCTATAGGCTTCGGGTTTGTCGAGGTCGGCACAATTACTTATGAGCCACAGCCGGGAAACGAAAAGCCTCGCTTATTTCGTCTGCCTGATGACCATGCGTTGATCAACCGTCTCGGGTTCAATAATGATGGCGTAGCGGCAATTGTAAGCCGATTAAAAAAGATTAAACCGGCGTGCGTCCTCGGCGTCAATATCGGGAAGAATAAAAACGTGCCAATTGACGAAGCGACAGAAAATTATCTGAAGAGCTTCGAAATAGCTCATGAGGTTGCCGATTACGTCGCGATCAATGTCTCGTCGCCGAATACGCCGGACCTTCGCGAACTGCAGCGTGCCGAGCATTTTGAAGAACTCGTAACCGAGTTACAGAAACAAAACCGGAATCTCGGGATCAAGCCATTGCTGGTAAAAATTGGCCCCGATTTAGACGAGGGTGAGATCGAAACATTAGTCGATATTTGTCTGACCAACGGCGTTTCCGGAATTATTGCGACTAATACCACCATCAGCCGCGACGGATTGCGGACAAAAGGTGCGGAAAAGATCGGAGCCGGAGGTCTGAGTGGCAAACCGTTGCGACGGCGGTCGACCGAAATTATTGCAAATCTTTTTCGTTATTCGGGCGGCAAAATGCCGATTATCGGCGTGGGCGGAATTTCTACGGCCCAAGACGCGTTCGAAAAAATCGCGGCCGGCGCATGCCTTTTACAGGCTTACACTGGATTTGTTTATCAGGGAATCTCCTACGCGCGAGATATTAATATTGGATTAAAGCGTATTGTCGAAGTCGAAGGGTTCAAATCGCTTGATGAGGCGATCGGAAGCGGCGTACACGAGGGGAGCCTTTTGGCAACGCCTTAAGCGGCCCAAATGTTTGACACTGTTGGGCCAAGCATTATAATAGTTAGTTTGCTTTTGGTGATGTTTGAACGGACGGATTATCCTGTAAATGATGTTGATTGAAGCGGATAATCTAGGTGCCGCGCCGAAGAAGTTCGATCTGCTGATCTCGCCCGAGTCGATTGAGCTCGAACGCGACGATGTTGACATAAAAGGCAATATCTCGTTGCGCTGCGACGCGTCGGCAAATGCAGCATCACTTGACGTTAAGGGAGTGATTGCGTTTGCGGCCGACTTTGCATGTTCACGGTGCGTAAAGGCTGTTCCGCAGTCGTTTCTGTTCGACTTTAATGTGGAATACGTGGCTCCCGAGGATTTTCCGAGCGACCGCGAAAAAGAATTGATTGAGGCGGATCTCGAACGCGATGTTCTGTCGGGAAACTCGATTGACCTTGCCGCCCTTGTTCGCGAACAAGTTCTTTTGAACTTACCGGAGCGATTGATCTGCGAGGAGGCTTGCAAGGGACTTTGCTCCTCATGCGGCGAGAACAAAAATTTAGCCGAATGCGAATGCAGTAAGACGGAGGGCGACCCAAGATGGTCGGCCTTGAAAAAATTAAGATAAAAGCAGATTCCAAATTTCGGGCTTCAATTTAGTGGAAACTTACGAAATCCGAAGTTGGAGTCTGGAATTTTGAGGAGAGATAATGCCAAATCCAAAACGACGACATTCAAAATCGCGCACGCGCCAGCGT
>JBHENZ010000242.1:0-11879 GCA_046261815.1 Pyrinomonadaceae bacterium
GGGGTTATCGGCTCGCATCTTTGCGAGCGGCTGCTGGCCGAAGGCAATGAAGTCATCTGTCTCGACAATTTTTTTACCGGCCGCAAATCAAATATCGGCAGTTTGCTTGACAGTCACATCTTCGAGCTCGTGCGGCACGACGTAACCGAACCGATCTTACTTGAGGTCGATCAAATTTATAATCTCGCCTGCCCCGCGTCGCCGATTCATTATCAATACAATCCGGTCAAGACCGTAAAGACTAACGTGATGGGCACGATCAACATGCTAGGACTCGCCAAGCGCGTCCGGGCAAGGATGTTGCAGGCATCGACATCAGAAGTTTACGGCGACCCGCTCATTCATCCGCAAACCGAAGATTACTGGGGAAACGTCAATCCGATCGGCCTTCGCAGCTGCTACGACGAGGGTAAGCGCGTCGCGGAAACTTTGATGATGGATTACAAGCGACAAAACGACGTCGATACACGAATTGTCCGCATCTTCAACACCTACGGCGAGCGAATGCTGGAAAACGACGGCCGTGTCGTATCGAACTTTGTCGTCCAGGCATTAAGAGGCGAGGAGTTGACCATTTACGGCGACGGGACGCAGACGCGTTCGTTTTGTTACGTGAGCGACCTCGTCGACGGCTTGATCCGGCTGATGAACGCCGAGGGCGACGATATTCATCTGCCGGTGAACATCGGTAATCCAGGCGAATTTACGATGAAGGAACTGGCAGATGAGATCGGCAAGGCTGTCGGGAAACCGATTCGCATAAAGTATATGCCGCTGCCACAGGACGACCCGAAACAGCGACAGCCGAATATCGATCGGGCAAAGAAATTGTTAGACTGGAAGCCTAAGGTTCAGCTTGCGGAAGGATTAAAAAAGACGGTCGAATACTTCGCGGGTATGATCAAATACGAGCATTCGTCAGCTGCAAAGGCAGAAACACGAGCGTGAGCGAGTGGGTACCTGGTATGGAGGCTCCCTACCAGATTCCACACTTCCCGACGGTGGTGTTTCCGCCTGCTTTCGATAGAGACAAACTCCCTAATGTCGTGTTTCCACCTGTAGATTTATGAAAATCCTTATCACCGGCGGTGCCGGATTCGTCGGCAGCCATTTGGCCGATAACCTCATTTCGCAGGGGCACGAGATCACCGTTATCGACGATCTGTCGACCGGCCGATATTCGAATGTCGAGCATCTCGAAGATACCGAGCGTTTTCGCCTGATCATCGACACGGTTTTGAACGAGAAGCTGATGGAAGAGCTGATTCGCGAAACGGATCGCGTTTACCATATGGCCAGCGCAGTCGGCGTGAAGCTGATTATGGAAAGGCCGGTCAAGACAATCGAGACAATCTTTCATGGCACGGACGTAGTTCTCGGATTTTGTGCGCGCTATCGCAAACGAGTGCTGATTCCCTCGACTTCCGAAGTTTACGGCAAAGGTGCGTCGGTTCCTTTCAAAGAAGACGACGATCTTCTAACCGGTGCGACGGACAAGCACCGGTGGGCATATGCATGCGCGAAAACCCTCGACGAATTTCTCGCTCTCGCACATTGGAAGGAAACGCGACTGCCGGTGGTCGTCGTCCGTCTTTTCAACACAGTCGGTCCGCGACAGACCGGGCAATACGGAATGGTTGTCCCGCGATTCGTTCAGGCGGCGATTAAGAACGAGCCGATCCAGATTTATGGGGACGGCACGCAATCTCGCTGTTTTGGGCACGTTCAGGACGTGGTCGAGGGCCTTGCAAAACTGCTGGAATCCCCACACTGTTTCGGTCAGGTGATTAATCTCGGAAACGCCGAAGAGGTCAGCATCAAGCAGCTGGCTGAAAAGGCAATTGAATTGACTGGCGGGAAAAGCGAGCTGCATTATGTTTCATACGAAGAAGTGTATGGCGACGGTTTTGAAGACATGCGTCGGCGGGTGCCCTCGCTCGAAAAAGCCCGCCGGATGATCGGCTATCAGCCAACCCGCACGCTGAATGACATCATCAATGACGTAGCGGCCGAATTTCGGAAAGAGCAGGCCGCCGCCGCATAGAATGTTCAAGGTCGGAAAATCTTTGATACTTGCCGGGGCCGTTCTGTATCTCCTGTCTTCCATCTCTCTCGCCCAGGGCGGTGTTAAGGGAAAGGTACGTACAAATAGCGGCAACGGAATTGCCAACGCGACTATCACCGCAAGACAAAACGGAAAGGATGTAACAAGCGTTCGTTCCGATTCGAAGGGTAATTTCAGGCTGCAAGGTCTTGACAAAGGCACCTATGACATTGTGTTCGATGCCGCAGGCTACGCGATCGGCGTTAAGCATGGTGTCGCGATCAACGATGGAAATTTGCGAGACCTTGGCGATCGTCTCATTTTGACCATCGACCGCGGCACGCTCGTTATTCTCAACGGCAGCGTGTACTTCAAAGAAGGAACAAGTCTGGCCGGTGCGAAAGTCGAGATAGAACGCATCAATTCCGACGGCTCGACCAAAAAGGTCGGCAGCGGAATGACAAATTACAGCGGTGAGTTTACTTATCGTCAAACGTCCGGACCGGCAAAGTTTCGCGTCACGGCCAAATATAGAGGCGTTACCGGAATGAAGGAGATCGAAGTCAGCGGCGCGGCGGTCTACCGTCTCGCGATTACCTTGGATATTTCCCGGGCTGATAAATAGTTTTTCCGTTCTCCTTTGCGGCGTTGCATTTTTGCGGGAGATTTAATGTTCCCGCGCGTCCGCAAGCGATCTCGTAAGATCTCGACGTCGAATCCGTGCGTTATACTTAGAGGACGATGAACGCACGGCCGCCCGAGATTCCGCCTCACAAGCTGATCTCCGCTTTACGCGGTTACAACTTGCTACCCGCAATCATCTTTTTACCAACACGTCGAAAATGCGACGAGGCGGCATCGGAAGTGGCCGCTGACCGCTCACAGAAAACAGATATCGACCGCCAGGACCGCCGCCGGCAGATTTTCGAAGAGTTTCTAATCGAGAATCCCGAAATCAAGAACCACAAGCACCGCAAAATACTCGTCCATTCGGGCATCGCGTCGCATCACGCCGGTCATATTCCGCCCTGGAAATTGTTGATCGAAAAAATGATGTCGGGCGGTTTATTAAACGCCATTTTCGCAACGTCCACAGTGGCGGCCGGTGTCGATTTTCCTGCGAGAACGGTTGTTGTTACGAACGCTGACACCCGCGGAAACGACGGCTGGCGACAGCTTGCGGCCAGCGAGCTCCAGCAAATGACGGGACGCGCCGGACGCCGGGGCCGTGACAAGGTCGGCTTCGTGATTCTTGTTCCGGGCCAGTTTCAAAACCCGAAACGCATCGCCGAGCTTTTGAAAGCACCGCCCGATCCGCTCGAAAGTCAGTTTCGAGCAACGTACACGACGCTGCTCAACCTGCTCGACGCCTTTGGCACATTCGACAAGGTTAGACAAATCGCCCAGAGAAGTTTTGCGTTCCGCTCGACTACGCAAAAGATCGACCGGCTGCTTCGCGAATCGGACGAAACGCAAACGACCTTGAGCGAAATCATCGGCCGGAGCAATTTTGGATTGACAATTCAGGACGCTCTCGGTTTTGAACGGCTGATAAGCTCTCGAAATCGTCTTCACGATGCCGGGCCGGCCAGCCGGGCGGAGATGCGGGCTGACTGGCTGCGAGAAAAAGTGGTTCCCGGCCGCATCGTCACACAGGGCCGCAGCGCCAAGAGGTTCTTTCTGGTTCTCAACGTTAATGGTGAAAAAGTTTCGGCGATGCGTGATGACGGTCACGGGACGAGTTTTGCATTGAGTCGGGTGAGCCGCGTTTTCGAAAACACTTATCCACTCGATGGCGACAAGGTCGAGCAGGCATTTCTCGATGCGTTTGATCGGAAGAACACCGCAATTGAAGAACCGAAGTTGTCTTTCGCTCGCACCGATGCCGATGCCGCCTCAGAAATTATCACTGGCCTGATCAATAAACTCGTCCAGCAAAACCATGGCGAAATTGAATCTTGGGCTGCTCAGGAAATCTTGTGGGAAACGTGGCCCGCGGCGGAAAGGATCCATCGAATCGGCCGTGATGTCGAATTTCTGAGAGCACGCATATGGGAACCTTTTGAGCGGCGAGCGAGAGTACTCGATTATTTTGGTTATCTGAATTTTGCCGCCGAGAAAGTGACGGAAACGGGCAAATGGCTAGCCGACGTTCGCGTCGACCGGCCGCTCCTTGTCGGTGAGGCTTTACGTCATGGCCTTTTCGACAAATTGAATATTGAGACTGCCGCCGGGCTCATGGCCGCCCTTGCGGCCGACGCCGACAGAAATTACGGCGAGCTTTATCTGAGCAATCGACTGCTCGACAAAATCGGTGAATTTGAAGAGATCGTTTACGACGTATCGAACGTCGAGTGGAAAAACAATATCGAACCGGCCGAGGAAATCAATCTCTCAGCAGCGGCCGCAGCCGAACATTGGGCCCGCGGGACCGATTGGCCGGAACTCGTAAGCCGCACGGCTGCGGAAGAAGGTGATCTTTTCCGTCTGCTTGCTCGAACCGGCGAAGCACTGCTGCAAATCGCAAATTTGCGGGGCTCGAATTCAACAGCGGCCGCCGTCGCCAGAGGTGCGGCCGAGGCGATTCTTCGCGAGCCGGTAAGGTAAGAGTTGCGGGTTTACGCGTGAGGGGATGCATACAATCTGCTAAACAAGTTCCGATGCGCAACGTAAAACACGCCTAACGGCATATTTTTTTGCGGTATTTCCGCGAAGTTTCGTCATCTGATAAAATTGAAGGCCGGATGAAAGTTCTACTTGCAGACGAATACGGATTTTGCTTTGGGGTCGAACGCGCTGTCGACATGGTCGAGGATGCGGTCGAGGCGGGCGATGTCGTTCGTACTCTTGGCCCGCTAATTCATAACGAACAGGAAATGTATCGACTCGCTACCGAGGGCGTAGCAACAATAAGCGAGCCCGTTCAAATTCAGCGTGGCGAGACGGCCGTTATCCGTGCACACGGCGTGACGCCCGAGGTTCAGCAAGAGCTTGAGGAAAAGGCTTCCAAAGTAGTGGACGCGACGTGCCCATTCGTTACGCGGGTGCAAAAGCTCGCATCGCGTGCCGCAGCGGAAGATCGTCATGTCGTCGTTATCGGCGATCCTGATCACCCGGAAATGATCGGCGTAAAAGGCTACGCGCCAGAGCATGCATTCGTCGTTCACGACGAGGCCGGCTTGGCTGCTCTGCCGAAGCTCCGCAACCCGCTTGTCGTTTCACAAACCACGATCAAGGTTAAAACTTTTTTCGATACGGCTGAAGCGGTCAAAACAAAGACCGATGATGAGGTACAGATTGTAAATACGATCTGTTCTGCAACGCGCGATCGGCAAGACGCTGCCAAGGCATTAGCGGGAATGGTAGATGCCTTCTATATTATCGGCGGCCGTCATTCGTCCAACAGCGTCAAGCTGCTCGCTGTCTGCAAAGAACAGTGCTCGAAAAGTTTTTTGATCGAGACTGAAAAAGAGATCCGGCCGGAAGATTTAGACGGCGTTCAAACCGTAGGAGTTACGGCTGGAGCCTCGACGCCCGAATGGCTAATCAAGCGGGTTGTCGCGTTTTTAGAATCAGTAAGATAAGGGTCACGCGTTTACGCGTTAAAACCCGCTGCATTTCGCAAGGATAAAAATGCAACGGGTTCGATTATTTGGATTCGATTACGCCCGAAGGCGTAACTCTTACGGATTTACTTCTGCAAATCGCGGCAGCGATATCGCCTGGTTCAGGATCACGCCGAATTCGGTCCCTGACCTAACCTCTGCCTCTTCACCCTTTGTATATCGTTCACCCAAAAGTCCCGCGCCGGCACCCAGCAAACCGCCGATCAAGGCACCTTTTCCGCCGCCGACCGCCGCTCCGAGAACAGCTCCGCCGGCTCCGCCGCCGCCGATAAAGATCAACTTACGATTTTTCATTCGGTCCCCGGAGGCTGTGCCTTCTGCGTTGCTTTTAGCATCGTCGCTCGTCAGCTCGGTAAGTGTTCCGTTGATCCGGCGCGTGGTGCCATTCGGAAGCCGCAGATGCGTAAAGCTGACGTCGATCTGGCCAGGATTACCGCCTTTTCTGGCAGGCGTCACGCGGTCGACGCAGCCGACGATTTCGGCCCCGTCGGGAATTACAACCACCCCGTTCGTCGAATAAACCGGATCGGTCACCGTAGCGGTGAACGTCTGGCCGACTCGGGCGGTTTTCGAACTAATCGTATCGTTTATCCTTGCACGAAAACGTTTATTTGCCGCCACAGTGTAAAGCCGAGGTGCGGGCGGAACCACGCGTTTCACAACTGTTTTCTTCCGTATAACCGGCCGCCTGCGGGTTTGGGCCGACGAATCGATCACGAAAACGGCCGCGAAAATCGAAAATGCCGCTGCAAATACCCAGATTCTATTAAAAGTTTTCATTGTCTTCCTCCCAAAAAAACCGACACGCATCGCAGCGTGTTTCATGTTGCACGGTCAAATATAGCAACTCGTGTGCCTCTTCTGAACTTCAAAGTCCCGCCGCGGATCAACGCCAATAATGCCATATGGAATTCTATTTGCAGTGGGCGTCGTTAGTGTACGTTTTCATTATGCGATGGCGATCCACTCAAAAGGAGGCAGACGAGGGTAAAAGCCCTTAAAATTTGTAAGGAATCTTGAAAAGCGGCGGTGATTCGTCATATTATCGGTGAACAACAAAATCGATACTTTCAGGCAGCCCTGATCACGCCCGACGGATTTGAGACTGCCATTACCGAACCGGGGTCCCATGGGACATTAAAATTTATGCAGCTGTTTCGCGAAACATTCCTGCTTTTCGCCCTCAACCTGCTGGACGCGCTTTTGACTATCGCTTGGGTGCGTAGCGGAGTCGCCACCGAAGGCAATCTTCTGATGGCCAGGCTTCTCGACTTTGGCGATTTCCCGTTTCTCGGCGTGAAGATTCTCATGGGCACGGTCACAGCAATTGTATTGCTGCGATGGGGCAATCGTCGCCTTGCGCGTTACGGCGTATCTGTGGCGCTTGCGGTTTATATTAGTTTGATGGGCGTGCACGTTTTTACCGGCCTCGCGGCTTTCGGTTATATTTCAACGAACGTTCGGCATAATCTTCTCGAGGCTTGGTCGGCGCAGATTTTTGGATTGGTCGTCTGAATATTTGTTCGATCGAAATAAAATCACAATACTTTGCAAACGGAGCGTGCGACAGACGGCTCCGATTTTTTTTAACACGAAACCAGCGAGCGTTTATTTTCGTATCTGGGGTACGCAACGTCTGTACGCCCCCTCTGCATCATACGCGTTGCGATGAAATTTAGAAGGAATAACAATTATATGGCAGGCAAAACTACCGTTTATCACTTGACTGCCCGGCAGATCATTCTGCTCGCGATGGCAGCGGCATTAATCGCAGTCGGCGCAACGGCGTTGCTGCTAGGCCTAAATACGCTTTGGAATAATTTTGGCTCATCCGGTGTTTCCTTTGCCGAAAACGCGCCGACCGGTATTTCTGATCCCGCGACGGTCAGCGACGAACAAAACAGCATCGATGTTTACAAATCCATTTCGCCTGGCGTAGCGTTTATAAATACTACAACTTACAATCAGGGTTTCTGGGGCGGCGTTCAAGAAGGAAAGGGAAACGGCTCGGGATCAGTGATCGATGCCCGCGGCTACATCCTGACAAACAATCACGTGGTCGAAAATGCCCAAAAAGTCACGGTGAATTTCGGCGGCGATAAAGCTTATCCGGCGTCAGTCGTCGGTCGCGACCCGGATACGGACCTGGCGGTGATCAAGATCGAACCGCCCGCAGGCGGACTTACGGTCGTCCCGATGGCCGATTCCGATCAGCTTATGGTCGGTCAGAAGGTACTCGCGATCGGAAACCCGTTTGGCCTTGACCGCACTTTGACGACAGGGGTCATTTCCGGTTTGCAGCGGCCGATTCGTGCCCGTAATAATCGGCCGATCGATGCTGCAATTCAAACCGATGCATCGATTAATCCGGGTAATTCGGGTGGGCCGCTTCTTGACAAGTTTGGCCGGATGATCGGCATCAACTCGCAGATTCTTTCGCCCGCCGGCGGTTCGGTGGGTGTCGGGTTTGCCGTACCGGTTAATACGGCCAAGCGCGTCGTGCCTCAGCTTATCCAGAATGGCGAGGTTCGTCGTGCCCAGATCGGAGTCAGAGGCTTGAGCATCGCCGAATTACGGCAGCGTGGCAGTCTCGACATTCCGCTTCAAAAGGGATTTCTTCTTTATGAGCTCGTCGAAGGTGGACCCGCTGCCGCCGCCGGGTTACGCGGAATTTCGCGCGATACCGACGGGGAGCTTGTTCTCGGCGACGTGATAACAACCGTCGACGGAGCCGAGGTCGGCAGCCTCGACGATCTTTACCGTGTGCTCGACAAAAAGCAGATCGGATCGACCGTCCATGTGGAAATTTTCCGCGACGGACGTCGAATGACCGGGCCTGTTAGAACGATAGCCGGCACGACGCCGCAGCAACAGCGGTCGCGTTCGGCGCGTCAGTTTCAATAAAGGTTTAACATGACGAAAACAGCAGCCGACCGCTTGGCTGCTGTTTTTCTTTATGGACGAACTCGATAATTTTTATAACGAAGGTTTCGGATGGGTTTGCCGCCACTGCTCGCTTGAACTTGAGGAGGCCAATCCCAAAGACGGGCGCTCACGCCTATTGGCCGAGGGCGAGGCGGAAAGCAAGCTGCCCGATTTTTCAACGACGGCTCTCGCAAAATGGGCCGACCCGGCCCGACGCACCCTAATCTGCCCGCATTGCGGCGTGACCGAACTCGCCGATAAATCCTAAGCCCTATCGCGGCATATGATAAATTTGTTTTGATGTTTGAAATTGAACTCGAAACTGCCGTGCGTCTTGCCCGGGACGCAGCCGCACTGATTATCGATTTTTACGCGAAAGGAGTTCCCGCACAGCAGAAGATAGGTGTCGACAACTTTTCCGAACCCGTAACGATAGCCGACAAGGCCGCCAGCCGCCTTATCGTAGACGGCCTCAAAAAAACATTCCCGCACGACTTTGTCCTTTCCGAAGAAGAAAAGGATTCGCCCGAGGCCCGCATAGAAGCCGATCGCGTGTGGATGATCGATCCGATCGACGGCACGTGGGGTTTTATCAAAAAGGATGGCGATTTTGCTGTGCAGATCGGCCTAGTCGAGAACGGCGAACCGAAGCTCGGCGTCGTTCTTTTACCGGTCTACAAAACTCTCTACGCCGCGGTCGCCGGCAAAGGATCGTTTATAACGGTCAAAGATAAACAGTCACGCAAGCTACAAGTTTCAAATAACACCGATTTCACCAAAATCAACCTCGCCGTCTCGCGAAATCATCGCAGCCCGAAAATCTCGAGGATTATGCGGGAGTTCCGTTTGAAGCAGGAGATTCAGCGCGGTTCAGTCGGCTTGAAGGTTGGTTTGATCGCCGAACGCTCGGCCGATCTATATATTCATCTTTCGCCTCGGACGAAGTTTTGGGATACCTGCGGTCCGCAGGTGATCCTGGAAGAAGCGGGCGGCCGCGTCACCGATCTGTTCGGCGAGCGAATGCGGTACGATTTCAAAGACGTGCAAAACCACGGCGGATTCGTCGCCTCGAACGGCACGGTCCATGACCAGGCAATCGCAAGACTTCGCCCCCTGTTAAACGAATTTGGACGAGTTAGGATTTCCGGCGCGGCTGGATAATTTGATATGACCTTTACTCCGCTATCTCGGCGTTAGCTGTTTGCATCGCGGCCATGCGGTTCGAACGTGCCGCGGCTCGCCAGCATCGCAATCCCTCGCGCGTCAAACTAAGGATCGTTCCCCGATTATCGAAAAACAGCTTTAGCCAGGCCACCGTACCCATCTGCGGAAAATAAATTCCGCGAAAAAATAGACGAGCGACAAAATGGCTGATCCGCACTTGTATTGGTGAATGCTTAATCAAATCGATCGCCTCGCGGTTACGTGCGGGGCTATAGCTTTTCGTCCAGGCGAGAAACGTTTCTTTTTTGGCGTCGTCGATCGTCATTTTCAGAGGATCGTGGGCCATGACGAACGGGGCGAAATCGAGCCAGTGTTTCGGCCGATGCAGGCGGCCTGCCTTTGCAAGGCGATCATAAAGCGGTGTACTCGGAAACGGGGTAAGTTGGCCGAAAACGGGGAGGCCCGGTGCCCAGCTCTCGATCTGTTCCACAGTTCGATCGGCGACGCCGACCGTGTCGTTATCCATCCCGAAAATAAACGACGTGATAGCAAAAATATCGCGGCGCGCGAGGCCCTCGAGCACGCCTTTGTAGTTCGCAGGTTTCGAAAATGTCTTGTTGACGTCCGCCATATTGGCCGGGTCGATCGATTCCATTCCGATAAATATCCACCGGCCGCCCGCCTGGGCGATCAGATCGACAAGCTCTTCGTCGGCAAGAAGATTCGCGCTAATTTGAGCTACCCACGGCAACTGAGCGCCGGCTGCGATTATGTCGCGCAGTAAAGATTTGAGGCGCTTTTTATTAATGGCGAGGTTATCGTCAATAAAGAAAACGGCGATCTGGCCTTTTTCGCGACGAGCGCGCGCCTTAAGCCGCAGCAGTTCTTGGACAACGCTTTCATTAGCTCGGAACCTGATCGAGTCTCCAAAAAAACCGGTCACCGTGCAGAATTCACAACCATACGGGCAGCCGCGTCCGGTTTCGATCGGCACTACGAAATATTTACCCCAGCCTTCTCCGAGTCGTGACATCACGGGGCGCAAAAATTTGGGCACGAGGCTGAACTGTTCAAGGTCGAGAGACTCCCATGGAATGTGCGGATAAGGCTGAAGGCTCGGTTTCACGTCAGAGCCTTTCGGATCCGTCTGCGGCTGATAAATTTCCTTCAGTTGCCCGCTGGAAGCGTCCTCGACGATCGTCGCCCAGTAATCGTCGGCTTCGCCGAGAGCGACAGCGTCGGCATGTCGTGGGCCACCGTCACGACCAAGCGCCTCGTCCGGACATTCAGTCACGTGCGGCCCGCCCATCACCACCCTGAAACCCGCGTCGCGCAAAGCGTCGGCCACGCGATAAGCACGCGCAACCATCCTTGTCATAGCACCGATTCCGACCAGACCGATATTCTGCTCGCGGCAAAAGCGGACAAGCTCGGCGCGCGACATTGCCTTTGCATTGCCGTCGATAAGGATTACCTCGTGTTCGGGCGGCGTTAAGGCCTGTAGCAGAAACATCCAGAGGTGCGGCATGAAATTGCGCGTTATCCCGTTGTCAGGGTTGTAAAGTAGGATTTTCATTTTAACTACGTAGAATGAGGAAAAACACTGTTAGGGCAAAAAACAATACCTGGCATGGTAGAGGAACGGCTCTCGACGCTGATATTAAGATTATGACATTTTAGGACTAAATTGCCTATTTCGGAACAAAGTTTTTAGATCGGTTTCGAAACAATCGAATTTTTGCCGGATGCGACCGCTGCTAAACACCTGTCGCTTACTGTTATAATCGGACAATGAAGTTCCTCCATATCGCCGACGTGCATCTCGGATGCACACGGTACCAGCTCCCCGAAAGCCCGCGTGATTTCTACGAGGCGTGGAAGGATGTGCTAAGCAAATACGCTATTGATGAGCAGGTAGATTTCGTCATTGTGTGCGGCGACTTTTTCCATAAACGAAGCGTGCCGCCGGAAACGATGAACTATGCAGTCGCCGGACTGAGCGCATTAAAGGAAGCCGGCATTCCAGTCGTTGCCATAGAAGGTAACCACGACCAAAAACACTCGGATTCGGAGTTCAGCTGGCTCCGCTCGCTCGAAAGCTGGCATCTTCTGCATCTGAT
>JBHENZ010000243.1:0-4255 GCA_046261815.1 Pyrinomonadaceae bacterium
TTCCCACAAAAATGTTTGGCTGCCCGCCGTTTTCAAAATAATAAACCCGGCTGTGTTCGAGAAGCCGGCCGACAATACTGCGAACAGTGATGTTCTCGGATATTCCCGGAACGCCCGGCCGCAACGTGCAGACTCCGCGAACGATCAGGTCGATCTTCACACCCGCCTGTGAGGCCTCGTAAAGCTTGTTGACGATCTCAGTGTCGGCGATTCGATTGATCTTGGCAATGATCCGAGCCGGCCGGTTGCTTTCCGCGTTTTCGATTTCACGCTCTATCATTTCGACCATTCGCTCACGCAAATTGATCGGAGCGACGAGCAGCTTGTTAAAGCTGTCGCGCTGCGAATAAACGGTAAGATAATTAAAAAGGTCGGTGGCGTCTTCGGCTATTTTTTCGTCGCAGGTAAGAAGGCCGAGATCCGTATAGACGGTCGAGGTGGCCGGGTTGTAGTTGCCGGTTGCAAGGTGAACGTAACGCCGCAGGGAATCTTCTTCGCGGCGGACGATCAGGGTCGTTTTGGCATGTGTCTTCAAACCGAGAATGCCGTAGACCACGTGGACGCCCGCTCGTTCGAGTCGTTTTCCCCACTCGATATTATTCGCCTCGTCAAATCGGGCCTTGATCTCGATCAATGCCGTAACCTGTTTTCCCGCCTCGCTCGCCTCGATCAACAACGGAGCGATCGGCGAATCCGATCCAATGCGATACAAGCACATTTTTATTGCTAACACGGCGGGGTCGGTCGCCGCTTCGCTAATGAAATCAGTGATGATGTTGTAGGGCATGTACGGATGGTAAAGCAGTACATCGCCTTTTTTTATAATGTCGAAGGTCGACTCTTCCGATTCGAAGATTTCCGGCCGCGAAACGCGCAGCGGTTTGTCCTTCAGGTCCGGGCGATTCAGATTCGCGATTTGAAATGCATCGCCGATTTTCAGCGGGCCGCTTACTTGATAAACGTCCTCGTCTGTAATTTGCAAAGATTCGACAAGGTGCTCGCGCATCTCTACCGGCATTCGCTCGCTGACTTCGAGCCGCACGACATCTCCGAAACGACGGAGTTTCAAATTCTCCTCCATCGTCTGCAGCAGGTCCTGCGCCTCCGTCTCGCGAAGATCGATATCGCCATCGCGTGTGATGCGGAATTGGTGAACATCGACGGGATCCACGTCAGGCGCAAACATTCCGATGTTCGCGGCCACGACATCCTCCACCAACACAAACCTTCCCTCGTCTTCGTTTACCGTCACAAACCTTGGGATGAAGGCGGGTATTTTTACCCGTGCGAAAAATTCGTCCGACAAATTCTCTAATGCTCGTGCAACACGCTTGTTGAGCCTGGGTTTGACCATCAACGCGAGATTGATCGAGTCACCTGAAATATACGGAAACGGGTGCGTCGGATCGACGGCCTGCGGAGTTAGCGTCGGGTATACGGACTTTTTGAAATAATTATCGACGCCCGCACGCTCGGTTTTCGAAAGCTCGTCGTAGCGGACAAGCACTATATTGTGGTCCGCAAGTTCCGGAATCAGATCGTTTTTCAGGTAGCGGTTCTGAGTGTCGATCATCTCGACTACGCGGCGCCGAATTTCGGCTAGCAATTCCGGCAGCGAATAGCCATCCGGTGACACTTCCGTGTGTCGGCCGAGTTTTTCTTTAAGCCCCGAAACACGGATCATAAAGAACTCGTCCAAATTTGCGGAAAAAATCGCCAGAAACTTCAATCGTTCGAGCAACGGCTGCGATTTGTCGAGAGATTCCTCGAGCACTCGTCGAGAAAATTCGAGCAGGCTTAGATCGCGGTTAATTAAAGCGGGAAAACTCGCCGCAGACGTATTCGATTCCGGATAGGTTGCGATGTCAGTCGCGTATTTACCCTTAAAAACGGTAGCCATAAATAGATTATCCGGGAGAGTTCAGGACGTGAACGGACAATTACCGCTTTTTTCTATGCAAACGCTATACCAAGGAATCGTAGAAAATTCGATCAAACGTTTCGATCAAGGAAAAATTGTACTAAAATAATGCGTATTAAAAATAAATATTCTTCCTCGTCGGATGAATATTCCCATCGCACCGGCCTTAATCGTTGGATGACCCAGAAACTGAGTCGCGAACCGTGTCTCGTAATACTCGGGCTGAAGTTGTCGCGGGCTTCAAATCTAGGGCTTCGACGTTGTCGTAGACCTGCTTGCCGAAGACGCCATTCCAGGGCGGGATGACGATTGTGACGTTGCCGTAAGCTTTTGCCTGGCATGCAAGGCGAAGCAAAGGCTTCGGCTCGTCCGGCTGGTTGTAGCCGAACACCTTCATAGCCCTACGTTCCCGCCGCGCCACTTCGGAAAGCTTTTCTTGCCCAGCGATTACACCTATCCAACACGTTCCGCACGAAGCAGACAAGCATTCAACCGGAATCGGTCCTTCCCAGCAGCGCGAATCGCGGGCCTGCCAATTCTGTGAGCGATCGTTCGCCGATGCCATGGCGATTTGCTGATCGTTTACTATCTGAAATCGTCCTCCCGGGTTGTTCTCGTCATAAATGACGGAGAATTTTTTGTCGACCGTTCTGAGAAAACCGAGGACGCCTTGCGAGTCGTCCCTGGCCCGTTCGGCTATGATCTTTTCCGGCGATTTCGCCGTTAATCCGCGGGGCTCTTCCGCGACGACCACAGCGGCCGAAAATTTTGCGATTCCAATCTGCGACACCGTCATCATTCCGACTGCCGTTATTGCGATTAGTAAAGATATATCGGCATTAACTTCTTTCGCCGCATTTGCCGCAATCACGCGCACCAAATCAGGTAACGTCAGCAATGAGCCATCTGCTGAGGCGCATTCATTTTGAATCGCATATTTAACCTGCGGCCAATACCGATGTCCATAAAGAAAACGGTGTGAGCTGTCGATCTGGTTTTCAAGCGAATATTCGCCTTGAATACCAAGGTTGGAAACAGTCACATTGAGATCGTCTGAAGTACTAATGTACTGTTGGAGCTCAAGAGGATACAGCCGAAACCAAATCCGAACGGGCGAACGATCAACCGGGTGAATTTCGGGCAAGAGCTCGTCGAGGGCTTTTTGCCAATCAACTTCGGTGAATCGCAGAAGATTATCCATATTCTTGTTCGGTGCGAGCAGGATCGAACAGCCGTCTAACCGAAAATCGAAAGTTTACAAGAATCTCAGCTGTTAAGCCAACTGCGCCTTGACTTCGTGCTCGCAAATTCGTATATTCTTTAGTTTCGGACTTTGACGGTCTGGGCTGCAGTGCGGCGTTTGGAAAGGCTGCGACTGCTGAACATTGAAAACCGAAACAGGAATTGTAGCGTAAAAATGCGTCGAACTCGCGACGCAGGGCATTGAATGTTACGCCCTAACTAAATGTGCGGGCTTCTGCACTTAATACGCCACGCTACAGCAAAGTTTCTAGTTTTCTATTAACGGTTTTAATCAATCTAATCTCGACTAATCAAGCTTGCCGCTTGTGCTAACTACCGGAAACGTTATCCGGAAAGAGTCAGGTTAGAGGCTACTTTTGTTTTTAGATACGAAATATGCCGACGATCAATCAACTTGTCCGTAAAGGACGCCAGAGAGTTAAGTACAAGACGGCAAGTCCGGCCTTGCAGTCGAACCCGCAAAAGCGCGGCGTGTGCACGCGTGTCTACACGCAAACACCGAAAAAGCCGAATTCTGCGCTTCGCAAAGTCGCCCGCGTCCGTCTGACGAATCAGATCGAGGTTACGACTTATATTCCGGGTATCGGCCACAACTTGCAGGAGCATTCGATCGTGCTTATTCGCGGCGGACGCGTGAAAGATCTTCCGGGCGTTCGTTACCACATTATTCGCGGTACGCTCGACGCATCAGGCGTCGCAAACAGGAACCAGGCCCGTTCGAAATACGGAGCCAAACGGCCGAAAGGAGCCAAGTAATTTTGGGATTTGGGATTGCGGATTTCTGAATCCGCGATTCGCATTTCGCAGTCGAAATATGGCAAGACGTAGAGAAGCCGAGAGACGAGAGATTCTCCCCGATCCGATTTACAACAGCACGCTAGTTGCGAAGTTTATCAACAGCATGATGTGGGGCGGAAAGAAAGCTGTAGCCGAAAACATTTTTTACGGCGCGATGGAAAAGCTCGGTGAAAGATCGGGCGAAGAGCCGCTAAAAGCTTTCAAAAAGGCAATCGATAATGTGGCCCCGGCTCTGGAAGTGAAATCTCGCCGTATCGGCGGTGCGACTTATCA
>JBHENZ010000244.1:0-5076 GCA_046261815.1 Pyrinomonadaceae bacterium
TGATGGTGGCGGCAAGCGCTGATAAGGCGAATATGAGTCCGGCACTGGTAAGCATCGCCGGACCGATAAGTTTCGACCGCCAGTTTGCCTTGGTTGTAGCGAAACGGACCAAAGCTTTTGATCTAGTAGGTGAAGTCGGCATTGTAGTGTCCAATAGAAGGGTTTCAATTCAGATAGGAGCAAGTATGATTTCGGTGTTTGCTGCTCCCGGCCACGACGTCTTCGCCTGGCCGCTCTTCGGCTATACAAACCCTGTGCCAGCACTTTATGATAGTGTTTATCGTGGTTTCTTCGGTGCGAGAAGGATTGCGGGCGTCCACCGAATAAGGCTTTAATAGGTCAGAATGAACGAGATCTTTCAAAATGACATGTACTGCCTTCGTTTCCGGGAGGCTGCTTCGCGGCGAACAGGGTCTACTGCGTTTTGGACGCTGTTGATCGTCGCGCTTTTCCTGACAAATTCTGTTATCGCACAGCGTGAGGAAGAAGAGATCAGAATACCGACCGAGCTGGCCGCTTTCGAGGTTACGGTGACCGACGAGCGGGGAAATCCGGTCAGGAATTTGTCCGAGCGTGACTTCCGAATTTATGAAGAAGGCATGCAAAGGCAAATCGATTTTTTTCAGCCGATTAGAAAAAGCAATTCGGGCAGGCCACTCTCCGTGGTGTTTGCTTTGGACGTTTCCGGCAGCATGACGCCGACCGAGCTCGATCGTCTGCAAACGGCAATGCAGAATTTTGTGGGGCGGCTGGCCGATTACAACTCGTACTTTGCCGTGATGAGTTTTGCTATGGACGTGCGAACGCTGCAGAGTTTTACGAATCGCCCGGACCGTGTGACCAATTCATTTCAAAAACTCTCGCGCGAGCAAAACGGTTTGTCGACGCACGCCTATGACGCGGTTGACGAGGCCGTCCGGATGCTCGCCCGCAAATCGCCGAAGACGCTTCGCAACCAGCTTCCGCGAAAAGTTGTGATCTTAATTACAGATGGATTTCCGGTAGGCGACACGGTCGGGCCGGCGACGGTTATTGAGAGGGCCAACGCGGCGGAGACGACCGTTTATTCGGTGATACTGCCTTCATTTTCGAGATTGCAGCGGACTAAAGACCCGCTGCCAACACCGTTGGAAGCAAGCGGCCTGGTGGAGCGAACCGGTGGAAAGACCTTTTACGCCTCGGCAACTAATTTCGAGCCGCTTTTCGCCTCGCTGGCCGAGGAAGTGACCGCTACATACGCTATCGCATTTTACCCGGACGAAAATAGGACCCAGGGAGACCAGATCCGGCATGTACGAATCGAATCGAGGCCCGGGCTCACCGTCAGGCAAAATCGAACGTCCTACACGTTAAAATAACTGCACGAAATCAGTATCGTTCGGTTTCATAGTCGTACGATTCGAAATCCTCATCTTCGTCCGCGTCGTCTTCTGTCGCCTCGTAAAGGTCAAGCTCGATCGGATCGAGGCCGACGACGACAAGACTCGAACCACATTCTTCGCATGCGACCTGGTCGCCTTGCTCGGCGTCTGCTTCTACAAAAACTTCCTCATCGCATTCGGGACAAATCGAGTTCGGCATTTTTCATTTTCTCCGGGAATCTAATAAATTAATGCAAGCAGCGGCCTATCGATCGACAACGTATAACTTTTAAACTAGCGTTTAATCTTGCACGAGGCAAAGCTTCTATTAACGATTTTAATCTCTTCTACCACGCGTTTCGATGCGATTTCCTTTTGAACTAAAGAAGAACGCCGAGTTCGACGTTGTTGGATTTGGTACGAACGCGATGGATTTTCTGATAAGCGTCCCGCATTATCCGAAGTTCAATTCTAAAGTCGAACTGATCGATTATTCTCAGGCGGCGGGCGGCGAGGTTGCGTCGACGATCGTCGGTTTGCAGCGACTTGGTCGGAGGACGACCTACATAGGTCGTTTCGGCGACGATAGCGCCGGCAAAATGGGATTGGAAAGCCTCCGCCAAGAAGATGTCGATCTGCGTTTTGCCGAAACGATATCGGGAGCTTCGACACAGATCGCATTTATCATTATCGATGAGATCAGCGGCGAGCGCACCGTAATATGGAAACGCGATGCAAAACTCGCCTACGGCACCGGCGACGCGCCCGAGGCCGCGACCGAAAGCTGCAGAATTCTGCATCTAACGCCGCACGACGTCGACGCTTCGATAATGGTGGCTAAGCGCGCACGCGCATCCGGGGCAATCGTTTCGGTCGACATCGACGATGTTTTCCCGCGTGTCGATGAACTTCTCGAAAACGTCGATCTTCTTTTTACCTCGGCCACTTTGCCGCCAAAGATGATGGGTGTGTCAGACGCACGGGAAGCACTTAAAAAACTTCAGCAGAGGTTCCGAGCGGCTATTGTCGGACTGACTCTCGGTGAAAATGGTTCGCTCGCACTCGCCCGTGATAAATTCATCCGAACGGACGGATTCGACGTTCCGGGCGGCTGCAAGGACACGACCGGCGCGGGTGACGCGTTTCGAGCAGGCCTGCTACACGGCGTCCTCGCAGATGCGTCCGTCGAGAAGACGATGCGAATTGCGAATGCTGTTGCCGCACTCAAATGCCGGGCGATCGGAGCCCGAACCTCGCTTCCAACTCCGGCTGAATTAGACGACTATTTAAAGATTCGTAGTAATCCGGTAAAAAAAGATTGATAGCAAAAGGATTCGATTCCTTTTCAGATCTATTCTGTCATTCTCCTCCGTCTCTGTGGTTGCGGTTTTATTCTGCTGAAAAGCCTCGAAAAAAACGGCAGGAAACCACAGAAAGAGGATAAAGAAGAGGAGCTCGGAAATCGACGGTCGTTTTTTGATCTATCGCTGGGGCGGCGATGAATTTTTCGTGATCATGATCAGAATGAACGCCGAAATCGACAATATGCTCCGGGCAATCGAGATCGACGGGGTTGGCCGAACCGATCAGCATCGGCGTGTCATGGAGCTTTACCGATTTCGCCGATGCGGCCGATTGGGAGCGTGCCAGCGAACAAGCCGACGCCGCAATGTACGCCAGAAAATAAGAGCGCAAACGAAGCCGCATCGCTGCAAGGGGACGTGCACTCCTCGCCGCTTTACGGGACGAACCTGAACTACTAACGCCTGCGATTCGTTTCACAGACGGTCCCTGAAAAATCCGATTACTAGGGCCCAGGCGTCGCGTGCGGCGGTTTGATCGTAAACGTCGGGCCTCGTGTTGTTAAAAAAGGCATGATCGGCGTCGTATTTAATCGAGGTGATCGGCAGCTCGAAACGCTCGGTCGCGTCTTCGAGCGCGGCGACTTTTTTCGGGTTTATCCATGAATCCTGCCTCGCCGAGACGAATATTGTCGGCGTCGTTAGCTTTTTAAGAACGTCCTCCGGCGGAATGTCGCCGTAAAACGGAGCCGCCGCGCTAAAGCCGTCAAGCTCGCACGCCGCACGAAGGGCGAATGTTCCGCCCATACAAAAGCCCGTGATACCGAAATGCGATACGCCATGCGTTTCACGCACTTTGTCTACGCAGCGGGCAATCGTATCAAGCCCATCGTCGAGGGCGAGCTCGCGCATTAATTTCGAGGCCTCGTCGGCTCGCGTGGCGAGCCTGCCGCGGTAAAGGTCAGGTGCGATCGCCGTGAAACCTTCGCTCGCGTAGCGGTTTGCAATGTCTTTGATATGGTCGTTCAGTCCCCAGTATTCCTGGATCACAATTATCGCTTTTGAATTTGGTGCATCCGGCCTTGCTAGATAAGCCGTCGTTTCGCCGCCGGCAGTGGAGAACGATAAAGCCTCGTTGGTCATTCCAAAAATCCTCCCGAAAACTTGTCTGATTGCAGTCGATTATAAACAAGTTTAATGGAGGTTGTCAGAAGCCGAATCGTTCTTCGCGTCCAATGGGTTTGATCCGGCGGCCCAAACTAGAAAAATCTAAACGTGTACGAAAACCGAAACCCGCGTCCCGGCTCGGGCGCGAGGTCTTTTATGAAAGAGAGGTGGTTTCGGTAGAGACGATCGCCGAGGTTCGAGCCTGTGAACGAAAATATATGAGCCGTGTGATTGGTAGAATACGTGTAAGAGGCGTTAACGTTAAACAAACCGTAGCCAGCCGTCGGCGTCTCGATAGGGAAGATATTGTCCTTCGTCTTGTCCCCGACAAAAACCGCTTCGGGACGGACACTTAATCCCTTGTACCGAAAATCGATGCCAAGGCGCGCCCGAGCGGGGGTTATCCGAGGCAGCGGCAAATCGGCTTCGCGAATTTCCGCGTTGACGATGTCGCCGGCGAAAAAGGCGCCGATATTCCTGGTGATATCGACATCGACCGACAGATCTGCGCCGACGAAGCGTGCGTCACCCTGCACATAGGCACCCACCGGTAAATTGTCCTCTACATCGACGCGGCCGTTTGCGTCCTCGTCGGGCGGCCGCAGAAAAATGAAATTATCGATTCCGTAATAGAAAACGCTGCCGTTGATTCGAATACGGTCGAGCTTTTGCCTGAGGCTGAATTCAATTCCGTTCGATCGCTCCCGCTGCAACTCCTGATCGCCAATTTCAAACGTGACCGTTCCAATATGCGGGCCGAAATTATAAAGCTCTTCGAGCGCCGGCGCGCGGTAAGAACTGTTAAAATTCGTAACGAACGATGCTCCTTCCCACAAACGCAGACGAGCACCAATTGCGCCGGAAAAACCCGTGAAACTGCGATCTTCGTAAAGAGCCGTGTTTGTCGGCCGATAGCGATTGCTCTCGACGCGCCCACCGAACTGCAGCGCAAGACGGTCGAAATTCACCTCCTGGAGAGCGAACGCCGCGAAGTTATTCTGCCGAACGCGGCCGTCGATCAATTGTTCGGCGCCTTCAGTTAGATAGCTGCGGCGATAGCCCTCGAAACCGAAACGGCCCGAAAGATTCGCATAATTCGCCTGCTGAAAAACGGCTCGATAAGAAAAGAGATCGTTATCAAAGGTGGTCGCGATTTCGTCCATGCCATCAGCGGTTTCGATTTCCTGGTGTCTATAATCGGTAAAATCGACGGAAAAATTCGCTTGCGGAATAATGCTCTTGAGATT
>JBHENZ010000245.1:0-3195 GCA_046261815.1 Pyrinomonadaceae bacterium
AACCGCCGTAAGCGACGGCAGAGTGTGTACGAGATCGCCGATTGCACCGAGTTTGACGAATAAAATTCTCACCAGGGTTTATGTTATTACCGAGCGTTTGCCGTCACCTAACCGTCCATGTCGGCGTAATACGCGAGAATCAGAAAATATCTGGAAAATTCGGCCGCTCGTAAGTTATCCTTATCTGTAGTGCCGCCTCCCGCGACCCCTCGGCACGCGCTTTCGTATGACAAAGCCCGAAAGGAAAGAACGCGATTTGCGTCCGGCACTTGTCTTTTTGACCGGCGACCTGATCGCGGTGCCGATCCCGTTGGAGCGCGAAACGGTAATCCTAGGCCGAGCGCTTGAGGCCGATGTTCGCGTAAACGACGCGAAAGCTTCGCGGCGTCATGCCGAGGTAAGTACGCGTTTTAACGAAGAATCGCGAACCACTGAATATATTCTGACCGATTTCGGCTCGCGCAGCGGCACCTATTTGAACGGCACCCGGGCGACGGAAGAACCGCTTCAAAACGGCGATAAAATTCAGATCGGCAGCCACATTTTGCGTTTCGACCTGCTGGACGAGATCGATCGCGAATATCAACAGCAGATTCATCGCCTCATCTCGCACGACGATTTGACAGGGCTGCTTTCCAGCCGGTCGTTTTTTTCCGAACTCCGTCGCGAGTCCGCACGGGCACGTGGGGAAAATCGTCCGTTTTGCGTTTTGATGATGGACGTCGATTATTTTAAGGCTGTCAACGACACGTACGGCCACCTCACCGGCAGCAAAACATTAGAGGAAATCGGAGCCTGCATAATAGGGATAATGCGCAGCGGCGATGCCGCAACCAGATTCGGCGGCGAGGAATTTGCGGCTTTTTTGCTCGATGCCGGAATCGGACAGGGCCTCGTCGCAGCCGAACGGATTCGCTCTGTTATTGAAAATACTGGTTTTACCATTATTCGCCAGGGCAAGCCCGCCGGCGAGCATCAGGTAACGATCAGCGTGGGGGTCGCCACGTTTCCCGACGATTCAAGCGATCCGATCGAGCTAATTGAAATGGCTGATTCGGCTCTTTATCGTGCCAAACGAGAGGGCCGGAATCGCGTGCGTGCTTATCGCGATCTCTCGATTGAGGAATTGAATACCGCTCTGCCGTCGCGGCGCGACTAATATTTGCAACCTTTAGACTTATATCCTCGTGAAAGACATTGATTTTTTTTTTCGTGGTAAACTTGCGCCTTTCAAAAGCGCGTCTTACAAGCTCGGCCAATCTGATTTATAAGGTTTTTACAAAAATAGCGTGATCGCAAAATTAAATCTTGCCAGCAAGCCGTTTCGCAACCGAACAACGCCGTATCTGCTTTCTTTGCTGATGCTTGCGTTGGCCGTGTCGGGCGGCGTGCTTTGTTTCGCCCAATTGAATAAGAACAGTACCGAGCTCGAAATCGCCCGCGGCGACATCCGTCGAATGGATGAAGAAGTTAAACGACTCAAAGGCGAAGGCGAAAAGGTGCAGCAACAGCTGACGCCCGAACAGCAGCGTTTGCTTATCGCATCGCACAAACTGGTCGCCAATAAAAGCTTTGGCTGGTCGAGGCTTTTTGCCGATCTTGAGAATATCTTGCCGGGCAGCGTAAGCGCTTCGCGGCTTGCCGTCGAGAATATTTTTAACGACAGCGGCCGCGTCAAGGCGGAGCTGGAATTCGGCGTGTTGAGCCGTGATTATCGAGCCGTGATGGATATGATCGCGGCTATGAACAACTCGGGACTTTTTCAGGCCGAGCTTCGTGGGCAGGATCGGCAAAAGACCGAGCGTTCAACATATTCCGAATACACGCTTCGCTTGATTTATACGCCTGCTTACGGCTATTCGACCGCACCTGCAAGCGATGTCGCGCAGAATGCTCCGGGAGAGGTGCAGTAAAAAATGAACGAAGACCGCATCGACCAGACCGGAAAACCCGAGATGAGCGAGCCCGAAATTTTCGTCAATGATTACGGAGCGACCCAGGACTCGACCGTCGTTGTTGACGAAGCCGATCGAACCGTTATGCTGACACCGGATGAAACGGTTGTCATCGAGAAAGGCCCGCATTACGATATCGCACCGGCAAATCGGCCTAGAAAGGTCTATACCGGAATGTGGGGCCAGACGGAGATTGCGACCGCGGGCCTCGCGCTTCTCGCGATTTTGACCACGATTCTGCTTTATTTTTTCCTCGTCGTGCCCTCGAACAGCGAGCTTGAGCGTGCGAAAGCCGAGCGTGACCGCCTCGAACAGGAACTGGCCTCTTCCCGCGGAAAATATGGTGACATCACCAGCGTTGAAGGGCATGTCGCGAAGCTCGTAACGAGCGCGACCGATTTCGAAATGCGTTATCTGCCGATCGGGGCCACCGGCCGCACAGCACTTTATCAGCGAATTAACAGTTTGATCGCCGGCCACGGGCTGGTAAATACGACGGGGCCGGATTTCGCCCCGCTGGAAACGGCGGATCAGGACGACGACGCACAATCGGACACCGAACGCGGCCGCTCGAAATTTCGCAGCCTTTTTCCCGGCGTCTATGTGACAATGACGCTCGAGGGCACTTATCAAGGCTTAAGGCGTTTTATACGCGATATCGAAACGGGAAATGAATTCGTCGTCATCAGTGCCGTCGAGCTTCAGCCTTCGGATTCAGAGCAGAAATCCGATGGTCGGGGTGAACCCCCGGTTCAGCACTCGTCCGGGGTGAATCCGATAATTTCGCAAGGCTTTCCTGGCCCTGAACAGGGGCCGATCCAGCCTGCTCCACCTGCCCGGCCGCGCGGGCGAACGCATGGCGAAACGGTTAGCTTGAGAATTGAGCTGGCCGCGTATTTCCGCCGCCCGAATGCATTTGCGGCAACCGAGCACGCAACGCAAGGCGAGTAATTTTTAGACGAATGAAGCTATTCGAAGGAAGATCTCCGACCGAGAAAAAGAAGATCGTCGCCGCGCTTGTGCTCGGCACGGTTTCGTTGATCTCGCTCATCTACGCGTTCGGACCGAACTTTTCGAGCAGCGGCAAGACGATAACCGTCAAAACCTCGCCTACGCCTCGGGCTTCGGTAACGCCGGCCGGCAATCAGGGTACATTCGATATGCCGTCGCGGGAGGAGCAGAATTTTTACGGCTCGACCGTGCCGGTCGCATACGCGCCCCCTTTTGGAGGGCCCGAGCC
>JBHENZ010000246.1:0-14223 GCA_046261815.1 Pyrinomonadaceae bacterium
GGTCTATCAACGCTGCTATGGACAGATCGCGCGCCGCGGCTATTTTTTCGAGCGTTTCGATTACATCGTTTGGAACGCTTATCGTAAATTCGGTCTCAGGACGCTCGCGCAGTCTGAAAACGACACCGTCTTCAGTAATAGTTTTTATCGGGTTTCTTCATACTGCTCTCTCTCGCTTTGGCTTTTTCTAGCAAAGGTCCATCCGATAAGTGGCGCGCTGCTCGTCGATCACCGAAGCTTCGCCGCCCTCGGCAAGTGGGTCGAAAAATACCTCGGCGGTTTCTTCAAATTTTACACCATGTTTGCGTAGATTCAGCGCGTATTTTTCTTCGTCCCATTCGAATTCGATTCCGTGAAGTATAAAGATTTTGTCCATAGTGGCTTCAGCTCTAAAATTCGCGATCGAGTTCGATATCGTCCCAGGAGGCGGGGTCGTCGAGGGATTCGAGGTGTGTGAAGACGACGGCGCCGGAGATCTGCGCGCGGATATCGGCTTCGATTTTTTCGAGGAGATTGTGACCCTCGTGGACGGTCCAGCGGCCAGGGACGAGTATGTGTACGCTGATAAATGTGCGCGCGGCCGAACGGCGTGTGCGGAGCGCGTGGTAGTCGATCTTACGCTCGGAAGAGTAGCGGTCGAGCACCGAAACAATGAGTGAGTGCTGCCTGGGCGAGACAGCGGTGTCCATCAAACCCAGGGCCGAGCGTCGCATCAGTTGAACGCCCGTCCACACGATATTCGCGGCTACGAGAAGCCCCACAAGCGGATCTAGGAAAAGCCAGCCGGTGACCGATACGAGCCCGACAGCGACGATGACGCCGGCTGTAGTGAAAACATCGGTGATCAAATGTTTACCGTCGGCCTCAAGCGTGATCGAATCGTGCCGTCGGCCGGTGCGGATTAAGATAAGCCCGACGATTAAATTGATAACAGCGGCGACGCTCGAAATTATTACGGCAATTCCGACCTGCTCAAGCGGCTGCGGGGCAACGAGGCGAGCGGCGGCGGCCCATGCGATTCCGACGGCGGCGACTATAATCAGGGCGCCCTCTATGCCGCTGGCGAAATATTCGGCCTTGTCGTGGCCAAAGGCGTGGTCGTGGTCGGGAGGGCGAAGTGAAAGCCTTAGCAATAGTAATGCGATCACGGCGGCCGCGAGGTTGATCAGAGACTCAAGAGCATCTGAGAGCAAACCGACGGAGCCGGTGAGCCAGAAAGCGCTGAACTTCAGGCCGATGGTGAGGACAGCGGCGAAGATCGACAGCCAGGCGAATTTTGTGAGATCACGACGCTCCATCTTTCACTTTACGGCCTGTTTTATTTGCTCGACTGAATTTGGATCTTCGAGTGCTGAAAGATCGCCGGGGTCTTCGCCGAGGTAGGCGGCTCGGACAACGCGGCGCATTATCTTGGCGTTGCGAGTTTTTGGAAGCGCGGAGACGAAGTGGATTTTTGACGGCGCGAGAGGTTTGCCCATGTCGCGGGCGACGAGGGATTTTAGCTCGGACTGGAGCGCGAGCATTCTTGCTTGCACGTCGTCTTCGTCACGTGCAAGCAGGGGTGCTTGCGCTCCAATCACGCAGAAGGCGATCATGGCCGAGCCTTTGGTTTCGTCGGGGACGCCGATGACGGCGGCTTCCGTGACTAGCGGGTGTGCGACCAATAAACTTTCGACCTCGGCGGGGCCGACGCGTTTTCCCGCGATTTTCAAAGTATCGTCGCTGCGGCCGAGAATAAACCAGTGACCGTCGTTGTCGCGCATCGCCCAGTCGCCGTGGACCCAGATGTTTTTGAAGCGTGACCAGTAGGTTTCGAGATATCGTTCCTTTTCCTGCCAGAAACCGCGGGCCATGCCGATCCAGGGCTGTTTAATCACAAGCTCGCCGACCTCGCCCGTTTTTACCGGTTCACCGTTTTCATTGAGGATATCGACATCCATTCCCGGACACGGTGCGGGAAACGAGCACGGCTTCTGCGGCAGCAGTGGATTGCCCATCAGGATGCCGCCCGCGATCTCTGTGCCGCCGGAATAATTGATGATTGGGAGTTTACTGTTCCCGACTTTTTCGAAAAGCCACCACCAGGGGGTTGGGTTCCACGGCTCGCCGGTCGAGGCGAAAGCGCGGAGGCTGCTCAGGTCGTGACGCTCGTGAGGAGCACGGACCTCCATGTCCGCGTTCCGAGTCTCTTCACGAGCGGCGAGTGATCTTACAAGCGTCGGCGAGATGCCGAGAACTTCGACCTTGTGTTTCGCGCAGAATTCCCACATCCGATCTGGTGTCGGGTAATCTGGTGCGCCGTCGTATATGCAGATCGTCGCACCGTTTATCAATGCCCCGTAGATCAGCCACGGTCCCATCATCCAGCCGATGTCCGTGTACCACGATATCCGCGTGCCCTTGCCGACATCCGTCCCGAACGCCATATCCTGGGCCGCCTTGATCGGGAAACTCGCGTGCGTGTGAGCGATGCCTTTCGGCTTGCCGGTCGTCCCGGAGGTGTAAAGGATGATGAGCGGGTCTTCGGCGGAGGTGGGTTCGATTCGCTGGAAGTACGGGCCATTGGTGCCGAATTCGTACAGCGAGTCGATCAGATCGATGAACGTCACTGAATCGCTGGTCATCTCGGTTTCATCAAACGGTTCGCCGTATAACGAGTTCACGACAAAGACTTTTTTAATCGTCGGTGACAACGCAACAGCCTGCCACGCGACGGATAGGGCATCGAAGCTCTTTCCTCGTCTTGAAAAACCGCGCGTTGTGAAGAGGCCTTTCGCGCCCACCGCATTCAGGCGTGAGGATATCGCTTCAACGCCATACCCCGAGAACACTGGAACAGCAATGCCACCTATTCGATTGATAGCAAGAAGTGCTACCGCTGTGAGGTAAGTCATCGGCAAATGAACTCCGATCGCATCACCTTTCGCGAACCCGTGATGCCGTAGAACCTCGACGCACGTCTCAACTTCATCTAGGAGCATTGAATACGTCGCGACGTCGGCTCGTCCATCTTCACCCTCCCAAATCACCGCCGGCTGGTCTTTCATCTCATCCGTCTGCCATCGATCAAGACACATCGTGGTGATATTGAGACCTGCGTGATTCTTAATTGTCGTACCATCAACGGGTGACCCAGTCGCTTCCGCTCCCGGTTCTGACTCCTGTCGCCGAGTCTCGACGACGGATTCCGCATTCCGCATTTCTCGTTCCGCATTCACAGAAGCCGCTTCCGGTTCTGACTCCTGTCTCCCGTCTCTCGTCTCCTGTCTAACATCCTCCGCGTCTCCGCGTCTCGGCGGTGAAATAAACCACTCGGGAAACTCAATGCCGCCCGTAATATCCAACAACCGCGAGTACGGCGGGTCGAACTTAATGTCGAGAAACTTTAGAACCTCCTCGGTAAATTTTTCCACATCGCCGATCGAATATTCGTAAAGCTCATCCCATGTCGAGACGCCGACCTGCCGCATAAACTTTGTGAGCTGCGCGCGTTCGATGACATCGGGCGTGGGCGTCCAGGCGATGGGTTGGTTTTCGAGTACGTTCGTGTCGTGCATATCGTAAGAATTTTTAGCCAAAGATTAACACGGATAGACGCCGATTTTTAGAAGGAAAGAATTTCGCGAGCATCGCTAACGAAATGTATTTGAATGTGCGAAGCGCATGGCGATAACTTTAGCTACAGATGCAGCAGAGCGGAATCTGAAGACGAGGCGTGGCGCGTTTTGAGAGCGTGTGTAACACGCGTTATAGTTACGCGTGTTACACGCTCGTTTTCTACTCGCTGCGTTTCTACACATTTCGCCCACGGCTTATGTGTAGCTAAAGTTATCACCGCATACATCGCACGGTCGGAATATCGGGCTAAACAAATAAGACAGGTTTAAATAATTGATCGTATGACCGAAGCTCTTGATGCTATTCCTTTACCGTTACCGTCTAATTTATTTGTTGACAAAACCGCGATCGTTACCGGCTCTTCGAGGGGCGTGGGGCGGGCGACTGCGGTTAGGCTCGCCGAGGGCGGGGCGAATGTGGTGGTTAATTATTTGACGAACGAGACTGAGGCCGATCAAACGGTGAGGCTTTGTTCGGAAAAGGGCGTCGAGAGTTTTGCGATCAAGGCCGACACCTCTGATTTTCTGCAGGCAAGGGAATTGGCGAATCGGACTATCGAGCGCTTCGGAACAATCGATCTTCTAGTGTTGAACGCGGGCATCTGGGAAGGCGCGCCAATCGAGGAGATGTCGGAGGAGACCTGGAACAAAGTTCTGAACACGAATCTAAAATCGGCGTGGGCCGTATCGAAAGCCTGTGTGCCAGCGATGAAGAAACGTGATTCGGGTGCGATCGTGCTCGTTTCGTCGACGGCTGGGCAGCGAGGCGAAGCAAATTATTCTAACTACGCGGCTTCGAAGGGCGGGCAGATCTCGTTCACGAAGGCCTTGGCCACCGAGCTTTGTCCAAAGATCCGTGTGAACTGCGTGGCACCGGGCTGGATCGAGACGGCAATGGTGCGGCCGGCGTTCGACGACGAGGAATACAAGCAGCGGGTGATCGAGTCGATACCACTGAACAGGGTGGCCATGGCCGACGACGTAGCGTTGTCGATATGCTTTTTGCTGAGCGAGTGGTCGCGGCACATAACCGGAGAGATTTTGAATATTAATGGCGGCGCGGTTTTGTGCGGCTGATCAAGCGATGCGTTCTCGGATTGCGGCAGTTTTCCTGGGGGGGTGTGTTGGACCGTACGCCAGGATTACGATTTTCGAACGTACGGCCAGCGAACGGCCAAACATATTGCTCTGCCTTCGGAACGAATTGATTTTGTTCTCTCTTCGGACGAACTACACCATTTCAAATTCAAATTTGCCTGCTGAGGTTGCAATATAAGTCCTTTAGCCGTGGCGATTGCTCGTACAAGGGAATCGCTCACCTCACTCCACTCCGCCTTCGGCACGGCTATTGCGAACCTCAGGTCTCGGATTTGAGAGAATCCAGCAAAAATCTCGCGAGCAAGCGCGAATAAGGGAGGTCCAATAGTATTTATGGCAAATGAAAACGACGGCGACCGGGCCGCAAACGGCCGTCAGGAGGCCGCTCGAAAGGGCGGTGAAGCCGTCAGCCGAAACCGCGAGCACATGGCGGAAATTGGACGTAAAGGTGGAGCAAAAGTGAGCCAAGACCGCGAACACATGGCACGCATCGGCAGAAGGGGCGGCCAGAAATAATTCGCCTCAGCTGAATATACAAAAACTGAATACAAAGGGAAAAGCCGACTTCATTTCAGCCGGCTTTTCTTTTTTTTCCACCTGCCTGCACCTAATGTGGGCAGAATCACCCAGCTTTACAGTTTAGCCCTTACCGAAGCGCGGGCTTCTGCAGTAATCGCTTGACAAAGTCTCAGAAACAATCGAACTTCTATGCTTGATTGTGACCCGGGATTTACGCCCAACAGTGATGAAGTTCGGCGGCACGTCGGTTGGAGACGTGGCTGCCTTCGAGCGCGTTGTCGGCGTCGTAGCCTCACAAATCGAGAAGCGCCCGGTCGTCGTCGTCTCGGCGATGACAAGGGTGACGGACGCGTTTCTTGCCGCATTTGAGACTGCAAAGAAAGGTGACGCCGATGAGGCGTTTCGCCTGCTCGAGCCGCATTTCGAAAGGCATTCCAGTGTGCTAAACCATTTTCCTTCCGAGGCCGACGCGAATGAATTTGACCGCGAGCTTGCTTATGCACGCGATGAGCTTTCCGATCTTTTGACCAGAACTTCACGACGAAGCCTGCCGCTCGCGATGCTCAAGGATGCGATCGTTTCGTATGGCGAGCAATTATCTTCGCGGCTGCTCGCCGAGGTCTTGAAATTGCGCGGTGTTCGGGCTCGTCAACTGGATTCACGCCGGCTGATCGTGACGGATGACGAATATGGAGCCGCACAGCCGATCTGGGACGAAACGCGCGAACTCGTGAAGCTTGAAATGCTGCCGTTGATCGAGGCCGGTGAAGTTGCAGTGATCGGCGGTTTCATCGCGGCGAGCCGTGCGGGAGAGACCACAACTTTAGGCCGCGGCGGTTCGGATTATTCGGCTGCGCTCGTCGCGGCAGCCCTCGACGCGCGCGAGCTGCAAATTTGGACTGATGTGACCGGCGTGATGACGTGCGATCCGCGCATTTGCGACGAGGCGCGGACGATTCCAGTCTTGTCGTACGAAGAGGCGGCCGAGCTTGCCTATTTCGGCGCAAAGGTTTTACACCCAAAGACGATAAAGCCGGCCGTGGATTACAAAATTCCGGTACGCGTCTGCAACACGTTCGAGCCGGCGGCGGTCGGAACGATGGTTCTTGCCGAATCGGGGCAGGCGCCAAACAAGATCAAGTCGATCGCGCATAAAAAGGACATCACGATCCTGCGGATAACGTCGGCCCGGATGCTCGGCAGCTACGGTTTTATGAGCGCGCTGTTTCAGATTTTTGAACGATTTCGAACGGTGATCGACGTAATTTCGACGTCTGAGGTATCGGTTGCGCTGACGCTTGACAAACTCGATTCGATCGACCAAATCGTCCGCGAGCTGGAACGGCTTGGCGAGGTCGAAGTGGAAAAGGGTTACGCCGTGATTTGCGTGGTCGGCGAAGGGTTGCGAGCGAGCACAGGTCTTGCCTCAAGAATTTTCTCGACGTTGGCAAACATCAATATCGCGCTCGTTTCGCACGGGGCGTCGAGCGTAAATTTAACCTTTGTGGTGAACGAAAAAGAGGTTGCGGACGTTATAAAGAAATTACACGCAACATTCTTCCCGGAGACGCCGAAATGATTAGGTTATTTGCCGTGGTGCTTTTTGCTTTACTTGTTTCGAATTGCTCAGACCACGGCAAATCGGAAGCCGAATTCCCATCGCGTACGGTGGACGTAAACGGTATAAAGTACAGATATCGAATTTACTCACCACCGAAACGTGTGCCGAACGAAAAAATTCCGGTGATTTTGTATTTGCACGGGTCCGGCGCGCGTGGGGATGACAACCAATCGCAGCTCGGAATTTGGCCTGAGTATTTGGCCGAGAACCCCGGCCGATTTTCTTTTGTCATAGTGTTTCCACAGTGTCGCTCCGGCGCGTTATGGTCGGGCGAGATGAACCGGCAGGCGCTGGCGGCACTGGATGCGACGGTAAATGAGATTGATGGCGACGAGTCGCGACTTTACCTTGTGGGTTATTCGATGGGAGGAAACGGAACGTGGCAAAACGGACTGATTCATTCAGGCAAGTTTGCCGCACTTGTGCCCATCGCCGGTTATGTGGCGTCGCAGACGGCATTGCCCGAGGAAGTGCTCGCTACTCTTCCGCCAAAGCTGCGTTTGGCCGCCGTCTCGCCGGATCCGTATAAGGTGTTTGCGGAAGGCATCGGGTCAACGGCAGTCTGGGTCTTTCATGGAAGTGAAGACGACGCGGTTCCCGTGGCGGAATCTCGGCGCGTCTTCGACGCGCTTAAGGCATCTGGTAATCAGAATGTTAGATATACAGAATACGAAGGCGTGGGCCATGGACTCTTGAGCCGAGTCTTTAGGGAACCCGGACTTTTCGAGTGGCTTGGGCAACAAAGACTGGAAAGCAAATGAAGAATCTCTCCCGAGTAACTGAAAACGTAAGCTGATAACTGAAATGTACGGAGTTCTTAAGTTTTCAGTTTTTTAATTATCAGTTTTCAGTTTTTTGGAGAAAGGATATGAACCTTTTTGCCCTTACAAAATCTCTTATAAATATCCCGTCCGTTTCCGGGGACGAGGAGGCGGTCGGGCACTTCTTGCGCGATTATCTGGCATCGCTCGGCTGGCGGGTTGAGTCGCAGAAAGTCTCGGAAAATCAGAATAATGTTATCGCGCATTTGAACGGAAATCCGCGAGTCGTTTTCTCGACGCATATGGACACGGTTCCGCCGTTTATCGAGGCGAGCGAGGATGACGAGAAAATTTACGGTCGCGGTGCATGTGATGCAAAGGGGATAATCGCGGCGCAAGTTTCGGCAGCGGAAGAGTTGAGGCGTAAGGGCGGCGAGGATATTGGGCTAATATTTACGGTCGAGGAAGAACGTTCGTCTACTGGTGCAAAAGCGGCGAATGAGCACGAGCTTGCTTCGAAATGCCAATATCTTATCAATGGGGAGCCGACGGATAACGATTTGGCGATCGGTTCGAAGGGAACGTTTCGATTAAAGATTCATACATCCGGGAAGGCGGCGCATTCGGCTTATCCGGAAGAGGGCGAGTCGGCGATCGAAACGTTGCTCGACATTCTGGAAGACGTTCGCAAGACAAAATTTCCGAACGATGATTTTTTTGGTGAGACGACCGTCAACATCGGGACGATCGACGGCGGCTCGGCGCTAAACGTCATCCCACCAAAAGCCGAAGCCGGCCTCGCCGTTCGCCTGACCACGAAACGGGAGCCGATCGAACAGGCGTTGGTAAACGTTATCCGCGACCGCGGCGAGATCGAGGTTCTATCTTGCAGCGAGCCCGTGAAATTGCTCGACGTCGATGGTTTCGATCGAAAGGTCGTGCGGTTCACGACCGACATACCTTATCTAACCAATTGGGGCCAGCCGCTGCTGCTTGGTCCGGGCTCGATTCTCGTCGCGCACACGAGCCGAGAGTTTGTGTGGAAGGCGGAGCTTGAAGAGGCGGTCGAGCTTTACACTGAACTAGGGGAGCGACTGCTGTAACGTCGTCGCCGAGGCCCTCGGCGGCGACGTTACGGCGAAGGTACTTACTCTAGGGAAGTTCGACGCGAACGATCGTTCCTGTGGCGATGCTGGTGATAAAGATATCGCCTTCACCGTTGCGAACCATCGCGGTCGGAGTGAGCAGCTCGGACGAAATTCTCGTTCTTGTACGTATAAAACCGGTAGTTGGAAAGAACGACAATCTGCCGGGAGCCCCTGCAAGTTGATTGGAGCTGAATTCGAGAATGAAGTATCCGCCGACCGCCTTCAGCGAATCGATTGCCGATCGCAAACCGCGGACCAACGTCGTCTGGCTGCCGTCTGTAAGGCTGACGGCTCGAAGTTCGGCAACACCCGGAGCGAAGGGAAAGCCAGTCAGCAGCGTGACGTTAAGATTGTTTCCTTCGCGATGAATGCTGTCCGGAACCGCATCCACAAACGGCGGTCCGAAGCCTGGGAAAAGCGGATTCCGGATTTGTTCGAACCTTGTAAAAACGCTATACGCGTAAGCTTTCGGAGTAAACGCCAGCGGAAAGTTAAAAGTGGCGACCGAAACGGGCACGCGGTAAATCAGATTAAAGCTCGCATCGACTACGTAAAGCTCTTCCTGGTACAGCTCGACGCCGAAAGGGTTCGACGCTCTTACATTCTCAGGCGCGTCGGGACGGAAATTCGGTGCTGAGTTCGGCAGATTAACGACCATCCGAATGGTTAGCTCCTGACCATTTCCCTTCTGTAGAGTAACCGAGCGGCCGGCCGCGAGCGTTTCATGCTGCTCGCGTGAAAGCGAGAAGCCATTGGTTATATCTTGATATCCGACCGGCAGCGTCAATTCCAAAACCGAAACGAACAGCGGCGAAGAGGGACTTGGATTAACCAGCTCGACTCCCGCGGCTCCTCGACGAACGGCGTCGCCTGGACCGATCACAAGGAAAAGTCGCAGTCCATCCAAATAGAGCCCGTGCGGCCCGGCCGGCTCAGGGGCAAGCGGAGCGACAGTGTTGATGCCCGAAGGCAGACCGTCGATCAGCGTTTGCCGCGCACCGGGCGCGCCGTCGATGATTGAGATGCGGCCCGTATTGGGCGCTAGCGTGCCCACTTCGGCGACAAGCATCGTGTCGTCGGCCGCGTTAATTATCTTGATCGGGCCGTTGAGTCCGGTTGAAAAAACTGAACTCTGTGCCTGGGCGACGATAGAAAAAAACGCGACCAAAATCGCCGCAAAAAGCAGGTGGCTGAATGAGCCACGCAAAATGATTCTCAACATAGTCTCTCCTAAGGATTCGATCCGCTCTTCGGCCGAATCAAAAATTTTCGCGATTCGGATCCTTACATAATAGCACCAATGTCAACCGAATTGATTGGTCATCTTGAATCCCGTCCGCGAAAATTGCGGATTAACCCGAAACGCGGGGGTCAAGCTGACCAGGTGTTGCCCTTTATACTGCGAAATCGCGAACGGCCGTGCACTCGGCAAGACGCGTCATCAGTTAATCGGACGAAGCATGTAATACGTGCGGCTCCCGGCCGGCACTCGATTTACGCCGTCGCTTAAAAAGGCACTTACATTTATTACGCCATTGAGTGGAAGACCCGGGTCGCATCGGAAGGTCGCATACGTGTTGTCCCATACGATTGGTCTGCTGAAACCTCCCGACTCACAAACCCATTCTGCTGATACCGGCTCGCCGTCAGGATCGGACCCCGTCACAAAGAGATAAAGCGGCGGATAGTAGTCACCTGAACCTGCTTGTCCATTGTGCAGGTACCGGCCGTCCGGCACTTCACAGAGGTAATTCGGGTCCGGACAGATGTGCGAAAATGGGCCGCGGTGCGCCGAAACGGAAAAATACGAAACAACCGGCGGCCGGTTCGTAGGCGGGGGCGTGACATTAACGGCGAGAATGCCGGTTCCTACTCCGCCGTTCGGGTCCGTCGCCCTTACGGTAATGTATTGCACACCTTGCTGATTGAAAATCACGGTGGCGCCGCACGTGCCGCCGCTGCCGGTCAGTGTTCGCGTGTTCGGAGGGGCAACGGAAATTTCCGAGCGGTCACAGGTCAGGAAATCCGTGTCCGGGTCATATGCTCTTGCAGTAATAAAGAACTGCACCGTTGCCGGAATCGTAGTTGACGCTGACGAGATGGTGACGATCGGCAGCGAGTTTCGGACGTCGACACGTAGTGTGGCGGTTGCCGTAAGGCCTTCGCTGTCCTGCGCGGTTATCGTTATCGTCCTTAACCCCGTCGTCCTGAATGTGTATGTGAGAGGGATGTTTCCGTCGACGTTCGAATGCGCGGTTAATATCGGCACATCGCCCTCGGGATCCCGCACGTCGAAATAACCCGTAAAGCCCGACCGCGGGCCGAACGTTACCGGCCTTCCGATATCGGCGAAGATAGTGTCGGTCTTGACGTTGCTGAAGACGGGAGGTGAATTTGGGGACTCGGCGATGCGAATGAACTCATTGAGTATAGGCTTCGAGTACTCGGTAAGTTCGATTATGTCGGCGATGCCTACCTCAAATGTGACATTCGTGGTAACGTGCCCCTCCATGAACCAAAACGGTTTTCGGCCCGTTTCCGCATCTACCAGAATACCGAGACTTCCGTTGATTCCAGGTCCGACGACGCCGTAGAGCTTGATTTTTGCGTCGGCCTTCGCGTAGCCTTCCACCCGCAATCTCGCGGTGATGCTGGCCTCGTGAATTCTTTTTTCAAACGGGGTGAACTCGGAGATGTTGTTCCACCCGTTTCCGCCGTAATCGGGATTTAACCACTTAGCGCCGGCCTTCATCACCGATTTCGCCTCGCCCTCAAATACGAAATCGACGTGAGCCTCGCCGTTCAGGCCCAGCTTAACGTTGATTTCTGGTACGAGTACGACGGGAACTGGTCCGATAAAGAAAACTATCGGCTTCATAGGCACCTGGTAAATCACTTTTTCCTTATTCAGCGTGCCGTCGAAATCGCCGGTCACCCGGAGTCGGCTTTTCGCCTCAAAACCGGCCCAGGCCTCGAAACGGTCGGGACATGCCGGTGGTATCTCAAAACATGGTCGAATTCCGATGCCGACGTTATAGCCCGCATTAAAGTACACATAGCCCTGAACGCGCACCGATCCCGTCCCCTGAACGCCGTCTTCCCCGGCGGCGAAGTTGACGGTTACGTCAATGTCTCGGTGGAAATTGTACGAGTCGCCCTCGTCGATGATAATGTTCGCTACCGACCTGGTTTTTTTGCGCGAACCGGATTCGGGAGTGTCGATAGCACCGGCTGGCGGCGGAGCGTCGCTCGGAGCGAGTTCGCCTGCGGCTTCAAGGGTGCCTTGGTATATAGCTTCGTTGAGTTTTGCTTGAACGGTTTCGAGAATGATTTGGCCCGAGACCCGCCTAACGCTGGTGATCTTTCGAAGATAGCCGAACGGGGCCGCGTCGCCGCTGGGCTCGCTGACGAACACGTCACCCCGACGCAGCCGTCTCAGCAAATCGGTGGAATCCGTAAACACCATTCGACCTGTCGAAGGATCGTAAGAAAGCAATGCGTTGCGTGATTCTTCATCGGCGACTTTTGTCGTGTCCGGGATCACGACGTCCTGGCAAACGCCGTTAATCGCTACATCGATTTCCGCCTGCGGAAAAGGTCGCAGATCACCGGCTAGGAAGGCAGCGGCCGGTTGACCACAAAGATTGAACTCGGACTTTAATGCATTGACAATTTGAGAAGCCGACTGCCCGCGAAAACGCAGCACTCTGACACGAATCGCCGGATCTTTCTCGACCAAGAACTTTATCGGCCAGGTCGCGCCTAGCCCGCTTCGCATGCCGGGCGTGATATCGATCGAGCCTAGTTGCAAACTCGCTACATCCACGACGATCCGATAAGTTGCGAGGTTGGACAGATTCGCACCGGCGGCATTGAAATTGACGTTGTAATGATGTCCAACGAAGCGGATCTGCTCCGGGCTGCTGTGAGCAGTAAATGTTCTTACCGGTACGCAATTGTTCGAGGTCACCTCACAAAGCTCGACCTTTAAATGATCGACCAGCGACGGATCGAACTTCCGATGATTACCGCCACCCGAACCGAGGGGCGGGAGAAAATGAAAAGCGTCCGAATTTGACGAATCAGCAGCGTTTACCGACACCGTTTCCAGCAGTGCAGTTTTCGCCGCCGGACTGAACGTGAACAAGTGCCGGTCGTTATCTTCAAAATGCGGTACGATCGAAGCGATCGCACCGACAGCCAGAACGAGTACGAATAGAATGATTAGCGGTTGCCTGAAGTTTCTCACAGTAATTCTCCTTTGATCTCAAATAAATTCCTGGCGGATTATGAACGATCAAATCCTCGCCGTCGTCGAACTGCGGGTGTGTCCCGCGCAGTTCGACTCTTCAACTTAGCGTCTTAACGTCTTCGCTTTCGCGGTATTGGAAAATAGCGAATTTCCTCATTAAGAAGGCGATAAGAATGCTGAGAAGCGCATAGCTGCGATTGATCTTTCTTTCGATAGACATTCTGTCTCCTCCGATGAGTGCCCTGAACCAAATCCGGTTGCAGCTTTCGTTTTTTCAGGCTGCTGAGCGGCGCAGACAGCGTCCGGAAAACAAATCCTTCCCTTTCGGGCTAATTTGCGGTACATTTTCTCTACAGTCTGTCAACCGTGTTGAAAATCCCGGACGTGACTGCTCCGTGTGCCAAATTCTAGGAGCGTGAGGGCGGTATGTCTTTGGATTTATCTTCAAGTTTTCATCAATTTAATATTGGGATGGCGAAGGCCTGTAAAAATGGGGGTTTCGCGTTTGGCGAATTCAGGCTCGACCCGGAAAAAAAGATGCTTTACCGGGGCGAGGATGAGATTTTGCTGCCGCCCAAGGTCGTCGAGACGCTGATCGTGCTGGTAGAGAACCGCGGCGAGATCGTCAGCAAGGCCGAATTGATGGACAAGGTTTGGTCGGATTCGATCGTCGAGGAGTCGAATCTTGCGCAGCACCTCTACCTTTTGCGGAAAACGCTGGGCGAATTGTCGAATGGCAGGCCCGTGATCGAGACGCTCAGGCGTCGGGGATACCGGTTCAATCCGGAAACCCGTATTATCGACTCCGGTGATGTCAAGAGGGCAGGGCCGTCCGCGACTCGCCAGGCCGCCTCTGGGCAGTATGAGGTTTACCGCGAGGGAAATGTATTGAGAATCGCGGATTGGCGAGAGGACGTTACCGCCAGCGAACCGGTCGCCGAAGCGGTAGTAGAGGCCCCGGTGAAGCGAAGCAGCCGGAACGCGATCGCAATCCTCGCGTTGAGCGTTTTCGCGATCTCAACGATCGGTCTTGCCGTCGCCTGGTATCGCCCAACTTCGACTGAACAACAGGAAATGGCCCGAGGGTTTGGCGACTTGAAGATAGAACGGCTGACTAACGCTCATTCGCCGATCGGGGTGGCAATCTCGCCGGACGGAAGGTATTTCGCTTACCACGAACAGGACGCCGAAACGGCGCATTTCTGGC
>JBHENZ010000247.1:0-3262 GCA_046261815.1 Pyrinomonadaceae bacterium
TTATATGTGTCGGCGATGACGCCAAGCTTTGCGAGGTTGAAATGTGCGTTTAGCGATTGGAGCGGGTCGAATGTCCACGTTATCCGGTCGGTGATATGATCGGCTAAAACCCGTTCGCGTTGCGCCGCCTTTAAATGAAAACCCAGGTTGTGATCGCGATACTCGGGAAGCACTGCGAGCATATGCGAATGATGCACTACACGACCTTGGAGGTGACCGTAGAAGCCATAAGCAAAACCGACTAATTTTTTATTATCGAAAGCACCGATCAGGCTGCCGCCGACGTAACGTGCGGCGACAAATTGATTGAGCGGCACGATATCGCGTTCGTCGTCGCCCCAAGCTTCGATCTGTAAATCTTCGACGGCCCTGATTTCCGCAATGCTCTCGATTTCCTGGAAAATGATCGACGTTGTTTCATTTGCGGAACGCATACGATGATATTTCGGCTTATTTGGATCCCCGTACAGCTCGACCCCGATTCGATGTAATTTGTCAGGCCGGCGGGGGTAGAATCCGCCGCTACACTTGATACTTTATTTTTTATGTCCTTTGCCGTCCGTGTTTTTCGATTCACTATACCAACGGTTGCTGGCAAAGTTTTCTTCTTCGGATTCCCGCAGATGTTCGAGCGAGCGGGCCGATTGGCTGTGAGCGCAGGCAACCAGTATCGCGTCAACAGCGGCTATCGGCGCGACATAGGAGTCGATAAACGACGTCCGGGAGGTGGATGCGACCAGATATGCGTCGCAGTATTGCGCGATGGGCGTAGTGTCGCCGTCCGTAATGCCCAAACTCGGAACATTCCGCTGCCGGGCGCTTTGCACGGCTCCGATCGTGTCGCGCAATCCGCGGCCGAAGCTGATAGCGATGAGCAGGTCTTTGGGCGTCATTATCTTCATTTTGTTTTGAACGACGCCGCTGCTGCCGACCGGAGCGTCTGCATCAAATCCCAAACGCACGAGGCCGTAAGCTAGAGATCCGGCGAGAGATGCCGCAAAATCGATTCCAAGAACGACGATTCGACGCGCCTGACTAATTTGTTTTGCTATTTCGACAATTTTGTCCGGATCCAGGCTGGCTCTAAAAGCATTAAGGTTTTCTAAATCCCTATCCACGCTTTGCCGCACGAGATCCGAGACGCTTTGATTGGTCTGCTCGGCGGCCTTCATCGCGGAGTAGGGTGTGATTTTCGTAACGAAATGCTCACGCAAATCCTGGGCGAAGTCGGCAAATTTCTCGTAACCGAGCGCCTGTACCGTGCGAATTATCGTCGCCGAGTCCACGTTGTACCGCCGTCCCATTTCGCGGGACGATAGAAAAAACGTCTCGTTTGATTCGTCGAGAATTTGGCGCAGCAGGCGTTGGCGACTCGAGCTGAGATTGGCTTGGATATGGAAAAAACGAGCTCCCAGCGGCGTGTGCTTGTCCCCGTCCCGATTCTCACGTCCGTCGCGGACGAGGATATTCCTTTTCGTTCCCGGCTGCACTCCAGGATGGAGCGTCTTTTTTTCCATCGTCCCTGTTCCTTTTTACACTATAGTCACCGAATATTGCGTTATGCGGTCAAGGCGAGCTTAGCGAATCGCTGCAATAGATGGTGTATTCTAGAACAATCCGAAAAGGTTTGCAACATATGTTGCAGAAAATATAGGAGATGTTTAACAAACAGTAAATGGCCGGTATTGGATACGTATTTTTCTTGCAAACCGAAAAAAAAACGTTACCTTGACTGGGTGGCCGTTGATCAGGCTCTTCCCGCGCGGATGTGCTTCGACTGGCCGTAGAATAGTGAACTAAAACTTAGTTGTAAATATTTTTGCAATATGTGATGCATTTCATTGACATTAAACATCAATTCGTGTACGAATAAGTTCACAAGTATTTCACCGCGAACAGCCTGGATAGTTTGATCCAATTTGAATTCAGAAATTTTAAGCCATGGGCTTTGTGGGTTTAGCTGTTTCATTTGTGCAGATAGGCGGTGGTCGACTTCCCCAACCCGGAAAAAATTTATCGCGGCGGGAACGTTCTAACACTCGCTGCCAACAAGGCGAGTTCGTTCATTGCAAGAAAAATGAGGAAAAAGGAGTTTAAGTATGAAAACGTTTCACTGTAGATTTTTCGTCGATCCGACCGGAGCAGTTGGAAAAACAGCGCGCGGCAGGCATTTTCCGTCGCTGATCGTCCTTTCCCTAATGCTCCTCGTATTTCAATTCTCCGCCGCTGCGCAAACGACTACCTCAACCATCGAGGGAACCGTCACGGACGCCAACGGAGCCATAGTCGCCGGCGCCACGGTCAAGGCAAGCGGGACGACGCTGGCGACCGAGCGCACTGTTACGTCCGACGCGGAAGGATTTTATCGTCTCACGGCACTACCTGCCGGAACATACACCGTGACGATTTCGCAGTCAGGCTTTGCTGTCAGCACTTCCAACATCGAGTTGACGCTCAATCGCGTTGCTACTTTCGATGTCCAACTTCTAGTAGGAACCGTTGGCGGGGATGTAGTCGAAGTCAATGATGCTCTGCCTTTGCTGGAACCGAATGCATCTTCCACGGGCTTGACCGTTACACCGCAGCAAATTCAGGATCTGCCTGTCAACGGGCGGGAATATCTCGACTTGCTGCAGCTCGTGCCAGGAGTAGCCATCAACCGGCAAGCCACTGATGCTGATGAGGCCAATCCAGTGTTGGGCGAGCGGAGCGGCAATAACAATTTTTTTATCGACGGACATCCGAATAAGGACACTGTTAATGGCGGACCAGCCGCTCAATTTAACCAGGAGACGATTGCCGAGTTCCAAGTACTGACGACCGGGTATAAAGCCGAATTCGGACAGGCATCGGGTGCGATAGTCAATGTCATCACAAAAAGCGGCGGGAATGCTTTTCACGGCGTCGCATCGCTGTTTCACCGCAATGAAGCGTTCGACGCGTCAAACTCTTTAGACCCGGCGGTAACGGAACCTCCGCACCTGCGCAGATTCAACTATAGCCTCGCGGGCGGCGGTCCGATCTGGAAAGACAAAATTTTCTTTTTCGGTTCGTCGGAGCGGATCACGGAGGACCGTGTAATTGATTTTAATTACCCGAATCTCGGCACTACGCCCGGAGCTATTCAGGTTGACCGACTGCTGCGTGCCCAGGAGGCACCGTTCGAAAATCCAACCCGCAGCCGCGAAATACGGAACTTTCTTAAGCTGAACGAGCAGTTCGGCCGGCATAGTTTGGTTCAGGAGGTGAATTATACCAACGG
>JBHENZ010000248.1:0-5872 GCA_046261815.1 Pyrinomonadaceae bacterium
TTGCCTTCCTCAATAAGGTGCAGCACTTCGGCCCGCTTTTGCTTCAACCCCTCGTCCGTCTGATACGCCTGGCCGACTTTTGCGTAGAGATCCCAGCAATAGTAGTCAAACGATAGGCCGGCGGCTGTCAGTCGATCGTCGAGGGATCTGATCGCGTCGAGATCCTTGTTGTCGAGGTAGACAAACCCGACAACGACATCGGCAACCTGCACGCCCGTGTTATCTATATAATTCTGAACTTCGACGCGCTTTCCGGTCGCCTTCAGGATTCGCTGGAACGTATCGCCAAGAACGGAGTTTCGCACATGGCCTACGTGCGCGGCCTTATTAGGATTGACCGACGTGTGCTCGACGCAGACTTTGGCTTGCTCGGATTTTGGGTTCGTATGCAACGAAGTCAAAGGTACCAAGCCGACGTTAGATAGAAGAAAATTCGCTCGGTTAAAAAAGACGTTCAAGTATCCGGGTCCGGCCACCTTGACGCGGCCGATAAACTCGAAGTTTTCGAGGCCCGCCTTCAGAATTTCCGCAATTTGTCGTGGATTTGCCTTTTCGCCAGTCGCTTGCTTGATCAGCTTGGCCATTTCGAAAGCGGCGGGAAAGGCCAAATCCCCGAGCTCCGTTTTCGGCGGAATCTCGGAAACCACCTGTTCGAGGGTCACTCCGAAACGCTCGGCCGCAATACGCTTTACGGCGTCACGAAGAAGAATTTGTAGCTCAATTGTCGTCATTTCTACTCGATTAGATAAAGCTGAAATTATACGGATGGACGGGTGCTCAGCGCAAAAGTGGAGCAGCGCGTTCCTCTCGTCCGGCGATACGTCAGCGGGACCACCAGCGTACAGCACCCGGCCATGACCCCGAATAGACTATATTTTAGTTTATGAGTCAGGACCTAAAGTACTGAGGTGTATGATATTAGGATTTTCCGAACGTCGTTTATGGTTCTGAAGTAACGCTGCGCGATACAAAAGACTTTGCCTTTCGTTATAGAAAAAAGCTAAACTGCATTACTCATGCGGACGCTTTATTTCGACTGCTTTGCCGGAGCAAGCGGAAATATGATTCTCGGCGGTCTACTAGACCTCGGGATCGATCCGAAAGAACTTGAAACCGGGCTGAAAAAGCTAAAGATTTCCGAATTTGCGTTGGTAGGTACAACCGTAAATCGTTCGGGCATCGAATCTAAACACGTCGAAGTTAAAGTTCCGCATGAGCACCAAGGCGGCCACCGGTTGACATTCTTCAGGTCATTGCGGCATCCGATCTATCCCCGACTAATAAAAAACGTTCGTCACGAATATTTTTGCGGCTCGCCGAAGCCGAGGCCAAAACCCACGGCGCAGACATCGCCAAGGTGCAGTTTCACTAGGTCGGAGCGCTCGAGGCGAGTGATGTAGTTGGCGCCTATATCGGATTCCAAATTTTCGGTGGCGAGAATTTTGCGTGTTCGAAAGTCAAAATTTTACACGACGTTGCGGTCGCGGCGTTCCACGGATCACGATCGGCCGCCGCAGCATCACTCGCTCCTTTCAAATGGTAACTCAGGAATCGAAGCTTGATCGCGAAAAGATAGCGCGCGGAATCCGTCTGGTTCTCGAAGGCATTGGCGAGGATCCAAGCCGCGAGGGATTGCAAAAAACACCGGAGCGCGTCGCGGACTTTTATGCCGAGTTGACCGAGGGAATGTGGCAGGAGCCAAAAGCCCAGATAGTGCCTTTGCCCGGCGACTCGCATGATGAAATGGTGCTGGTCAAGGATATTTCGATTGCGTCCATTTGCGAACACCATCTTGCGCCTTTTGTAGGCAGGTGCCACATTGCGTACATTCCGAAAGACGGGCGCATCGTCGGTCTATCGAAACTGGCTCGCGTAGCGGAAATTTTTGCTAGACGGCTTCAAGTTCAGGAACGTCTTACTCAGGAGATCGCTCAGACGCTTTTCGATGGACTGCAACCGCTCGGCGTGATGGTGGTCATTGAGGCCGAGCATACGTGCATGACGCTACGCGGCGTGAAAAAACCCGGTGCGATAACGATAACTTCGGCCGTCCTCGGCGGTTTTCGAAAAGACCCGCGGACCCGGGCTGAAGCAATGTCGCTGATAAAGTGTTAACGATTCGCATTCTAGACTTCATCTAATACGTTAAGTGTCGGACTTCCGACTCTTAATACTTAACTTCAATTATGAAAAATCTGACTTGCTTGATCTTGATCGGCGTTTTGCTTTCGCTGACCGTCGCCGGACAGAACCTCGCCGGAAAGTTTGACCCCGACCAAATGCGAAATCGGGTAAAACGCTTGTCGGCCGACGAGTTTGAGGGTCGAGGTCCCGGGACCGCAGGCGGCAAGATGGCTGCAAAGTACATTGCCGACGAACTGAAGGCAGCCGGCGTCAAACCTGGAAATCGCGGCAGTTATTTCCAGAACGTAAAGCTCGTCGGCGTCAAAGCCGATACCTCGACTATGCTTCGCATCAGCGGGCCGGGCGGGATGCAGAGTTTTAAGTTTGCGGAAGATTTCGTGGCGACGACCAGTGCCCAAAAGGCGAACGTTACCGTCGATTCCGAAATCATTTTTGTCGGCTACGGTATCGACGCTCCGCTTTTTAAGTGGAACGATTACAACGGCAGCCCCGCGGATTATCGCGGCAAAGTGCTGATGATTTTAGTAAACGACCCGCCTGCGACCGAGGCGGAGCCGAACCTTTTCGGCAACAAGGCTCTAACCTATTATGGCCGCTGGACCTATAAATATGAAGAGGCGGCACGCCGAGGGGCGGCAGGCGTTATTCTGGTACACACGACCGAGTCAGCCGGTTACGGCTGGAACGTCGTTCGAACGTCCAACGGCAACTGGCGTTACGAGATTGCCCGAACGGCTGCCGACAAGACGCCCTATCTAGATCTAAAATCGTGGGTGACAAATGATGCGGCGGCGAAAATTCTAAGAACGGGGAATCTTAATCTGGACCAGCTTCGCACTCGCGCGCAGCGACGAGGATTCGAACCGATCAAAACGGGTTTGACGATTCGGCTCGATCTTAAAAGCGAGATGCAAACATTCGATTCGCCAAATGTCGTCGGAATGGTTCAGGGAAGCGACGGGAAGCTTAAAAATGAGTACGTCGTCTACACGGCCCACTGGGATCATCTTGGCATCGGTGAGCCGGATGCGAGCGGCGACAAAATTTACAACGGTGCTTACGACAATGCATCGGGTGTGGCGACCGTGATCGGCATTGCACAGGCCCTTGCTCGTACGCCCGTTCGGCAGCGGCCGAAACGCTCGTTTTTCTTTTTGTTCCCGACCGCCGAAGAGCAAGGCCTGTTAGGTGCCGAGTATTATGCGCAATTTCCGCTAATCCCCCTGGCTAAAACGGCGGCGAATGTCAACATCGACGGCGTAAATTTTTTCGGTAAGACCAGCGACTTTTCAGCCCTGGGTGCTGAACGCTCTTCGCTTGAACCCGTCGTGAAAGATGTTGCCACCGAGCGGTCATTGACGCTCGAAGGCGATACGCGACCCGAACAAGGTTTCTTCTACCGCTCCGATCATTTCCCGTTTGCGAAGGTCGGGATTCCGGCAATTTCTCTGCGGCATGGCGACAATTTTGTCACGCCGTTGAAGGGTGAAGCGTTGACGTTCTTCAAGGATTACACCGCAAAGTATTACCACCAGACATCGGACGAATATAAAGACTGGTGGGACGTTACAGCGATGATTCAGGAGGCCGAGTTGGCCCTGGCGATCGGGATACGGATCGCTGACGCTTCAGCAATGCCGCGTTACAACGCTACCGACGAGTTTGCCGCCGCCGATAACAAACGAATCAAATAGAGTAGAATCATCATCCGTAAAGTGTAGCGTGTGGCGGAAAGCGACTTTGCACGCGACACTTTCTTCTTTTTGAATGAGTACTTTTTACGTCACCAGTCCTATATATTACGCCAACAGTCTGCCGCATTTGGGCCACCTTTATACGACCATTGTGGCGGACGTAATACAGCGGTACAAAAAGCAGCGCGGATTCGAGACGTTGTTTTTAACCGGAACCGACGAACACGGGATCAATATCCAAAGGGCGGCAGAGAAAAACAATCGGTCGCCGCAGGAACAAGTAGATTTTATCTCGAGTGAGCTCAAACGAATGTTTCTCGATTTCCGGCTCGACCCGGAAAACGGCGGGTACGACATTTTTATGCGCACGACCGAACCTTTTCATTATGAAGGCGTGCGCAAATTTTGGTCAGAGATCGCCAATAGCAAAACGCCTAAAGACAACGATACGATCTACAAAGGATTTTACGAAGGCTGGTTTTGCGCTCCATGCGCGGCGTTCAAGAATGAAGACGAGTATTACATTGATACCGGCTCAGACGTACCGATGTGCAAGATTCACGAACGGCCGGTGGATAAAATCGCTGAAGAAAGTTATTTTTTTCGACTTTCCGATTATGATGAAACGCTCTTGCGAATTATTGCGGAAGATCCTGAAAGAATTCGGCCCGAAGCTCGTCGAAATGAGGTTATTTCGTTTATAAGAGGCGGCCTTCAAGATCTCTCCATTAGTCGCGAGAAACGATCGGTTTCGTGGGGCGTGCCGGTGCCGGGCGATGACGATCATGTGATGTACGTGTGGGTTGATGCGTTATCAAACTACATCACCGCACTGGGGTATGGCAATTCCGACCAAAAAGGCTATACAGAGTTTTGGCCGAATGCTGTGCACGTCGTCGGCAAAGACATCCTGAGATTTCACACAATTTACTGGTGGTCATTTCTGTTAGCAGCCAAAATCGAGCTGCCGCAGCTTGTCTACGCCCACGGCATGTGGCTGGACGGCGACGGCCGCAAGATGGGGAAAACACTTGGTAATGTCATCGAAGTTGATGTATTACATGAACATTTTCAGGTCGATGCGTTAGGTATTTTCTCTTGCGTGAAATGGTTTTTGGCCACGACGGAAAGTTTAGCTACGAAAATTTGATGGATCGCGTTAACGCCGACCTGGCGAGCGGCATAGGCAATCTGGTCAGCCGAACGCTGTCGATGATCTCGAAATATCGAAGCGGAGGAATTCCCGAGGGCAGGATCGCCGAAGAAAACTATATTCACGCTCGGAGGGCCGGCATTGATCCTGACGGACAAGACATCGTGTCATTCGTCGCTCACGCACGCGACGAATTTCTGCGACGTTTTGATAATTTCGAATTCAGCCAGGCACTTGAAATTGCCTGGTCGATTATCGGACGGATCGACAAGATGATTTCCGATTCGAAACCATGGGAACTGGTAAAAGACGAGCGTCAAAATCAAACGCTCGACGCGGTGTTATACCGGGCCGCCGAGTCGCTTCGCTGGCTGGCGGTTTTGCTCCAGCCGGTGATGCCGGAATCCGCCGCGAGAATTTATTCCACGCTCGGCCGAGGCGATAATATTGCCGAGGTCGATCCGACGTCTTTGGAATGGGGCGGCCTCGAAGCCAGTTTGAAAACAAGTGCTTCGGAAGCCGTTTTTCCGCGTCTCGACAAGAATAAGATTATGAGTGAAATAAAAGAACGGACTGGAGCGCACGCGTCCCGCTTGCAAACGCCCCATAAGGCGTCAGGTGCTGAGCCGTCTGACGGCGTTGCCGCCGACGCAACCGGGAGGGTTGCGCTCCAGTCGGGTGACGACTTCATCACCATCGAGGATTTTCTTAAGGTCGAGCTCCGCGTTGGTGAAATAAAAGTGGCCGAGGCCGTTTCGAATGCCGACAAACTGCTTCGATTCGAGGTAGACCTCGGCGAAGAAAAGCCACGACAAATCCTCGCGGGTCTCGCCGAATACTACGCGCCCGAAAAACTTATCGGCCGCAAAGTCGTAGTCGT
>JBHENZ010000249.1:0-8415 GCA_046261815.1 Pyrinomonadaceae bacterium
TGCTGTTTGACGGCATTCCGCTCGATCAGGTGACGGTTTCCCAAACGATCAATGCGCCGGCTCCGATCTTTCTCGCAATGTATTTGGTCGTCGCAGAAAAGCAAAAAACCGATTTCAAAAAGATTTCAGGCACGCTGCAAAACGATATTTTGAAAGAATACATCGCTCAAAAAGAATGGATTTACCCGATCAAGCCCGCGATGAAACTGGTGATCGACACTTTCGAATACTGCTCGCAGCACATGCCGAAATACAACCCGATTTCCGTCAGCGGCTATCACATTCGCGAAGCAGGTGCGACCGCATTGCAGGAACTTGCATTCACCTTGCGAGACGGAGTCGAATATGTGCAGTACGGCCTCGATCGCGGAATGGACGTGGACGAATTCGTACCTCGAATCTCGTTTTTCTTTAACGCTCACAACGATTTCTTCGAAGAAATCGCCAAATACCGTGCGGCCCGCGTCGTCTGGGCTGAGACGATGAAGAAACGTTTTGATGCGAAGAATCCCCGGACGATGCAGATGCGATTTCACACCCAGACGGCGGGTGTCTCGCTCACCGTGCAGCAACCCTTGAACAACATCACACGCGTTGCCATTCAGGCTTTGGCCGGCGTGCTCGGCGGCACGCAAAGTTTGCACACTGATTCGTTCGACGAAGCCCTCGCACTGCCGTCCGACAACGCCGCGTTGATCGCACTCCGCACGCAGCAGATCATCGCCGAGGAAACCGGTGTCGCAAATACGGTCGATCCGCTTGGCGGCAGCTACTACGTTGAATCCCTAACACAAAAAATGATCGACGGCTGTTTCGAGTATTTTGAAAAGATCGACGGATTCGGCGGCATGGTCGAGGCCATCGAGGCTGGTTTCCCACAACGCGAAATTCAGGAATCGGCATACCAATACCAAAAGGCAGTCGAACGCGACGAGCAAACGATCGTGGGCGTAAACCGTTATTCACTGGACGAGGAAATTCACAAAACCGACATTCTACAAATCGACGAAAACGTCCGCGATCACCAACTACTCCGCCTCGAATACACAAAGCAAAATCGCGACGCGGGTGCGGTTTCAATTTCACTTGAGAAATTAAAGAAATCCGCGGAAATCGGCGACAACACGATGCCCTTTATTATCGAAGCCGTCGCCGCCTACGCCACCGTCGAAGAAATCTGTGTGGCTTTGCGCGACGTTTATGGAATCTACGAGGAACCGGCGTTTTAGAGCCTAGGCCAAATTGAAGGAATGATGAAATTTTTCCAGATATCCAAAGAGGCGGCGTCAGAATTTTTCCAGGATGACGCAATGTCGCTGGCGGCGGCGCTCGCGCTCTATACCGTCATCGCGCTTGCTCCGCTCGTCACCGTCATGCTGACGATTGCCGGATGGATTTTCGGTGATCGGGCGTCCGAAGGGCTCATCCAGCAGGCCCAGGGTCTGATCGGAGAGTCGGGCGCCGAAGCGATCCGCGGCATCGTCGACAACGCGAACAAACCGAGCACCGGCGCCCTGCAAACAATTGTCGGTTTTGTGATTCTATTAGTGAGTGCGTCGGCGGTTTTTGGGCAGCTCCAGACGTCACTGAACCGTGTCTGGAACGTTGTTCAGAAATCGGGTTTGGGCGTCGTGCACATGATCACGACGCGCCTGTTTTCGATGGCTGTCGTCGCTACTCTCGGCTTTCTCCTCATGGTTTCGCTCGGAATCAGCACGCTTGTTGCTGCCTTCGGCTCCTACTTCAAGACGCTCGCCCCTGGGATGGAATTTCTCCTCCACATCCTCAACTTCCTCGTCGCGGTCGCTGTAACTACCCTTCTCTTCGCGGCCATTTTCAAATATATGCCCGACGTAAAAATCGGCTGGCGGGATGTCTGGATCGGCGCTCTCGTTACGGCCGTTCTTTTCAATGTAGGCCAGATCGGGCTGGGGCTTTATCTCGGGAACAGCTCCACCGCCGCGGAGTACGGCGCCGCTGGTTCCTTTATGGTCTTGATACTGTGGCTCTATTATTCCACGGTGATTTTATTTTACGGCGCCGAATGGGCCCAGGTCCGCGCTCGGCTGGCAGGCAGTCGCTTCGAGCCCGCCGAACACGCGAACCGACTCGTCGTGGAAGCGCGCGACGCGGACGACCCCGAAGCGGAATCCAAAGTCGCCGATAAGAGCGCTAAGGAGCGGGTTGAAAAGTCGTAGATAAGCAAGGTTCCGTCGACCGCAATACCGATTAAGTTTTTTCCCACCGGGCGTCTTTCGGCTACCGCGGATGGTGCCGACATGTGAGTAGTTACGCGGGTATTTCGCCCTTACTAACGTGCAGGCTTCCCGCATTTATCTTCCGTAGCTCACGCGCCAAATCTTTTTCGCACCGTCGTCGGTGATGAGGAGTGAGCCGTCTGAATGCACCAACAGGCCGACAGGTCGTCCCCACACTTCGTTGGAGTTTTCGTCGGGGAGCCAGCCGGTGATGAAATCTTCGTATTGGTTGCCGACGAGCTTGCCGTCGCGGAATCGTATGCGGACGATTTTGTAGCCGGAGAGTTTTTGGCGGTTCCAGGAGCCGTGCATGGCGACGAAGGCGTCGTTTCGGTATTCGGCCGGGAACATTTTTCCGGTGTAAAATTGGATGCCGAGTGAGGCGACGTGCGATTGGAAAAGCACGTCGGGTACAACTGTTTTCTTCACTAGATCAGGGCGTTCGCCCTTGCGTCGTGGGTCCTCGTTTTGGCCGATGTAAGAATATGGCCAACCGTAGAATGCACCTTCTTTGACCGACGTGGCATAGTCGGGAACGAGGTCGTCGCCAAGGCCGTCGCGTTCGTTGACGGCCGTCCAGAGCTCGCCGGTTTTTGGGTTCCACGCGAGGCCGATTGGGTTGCGAAGGCCAGCGGCGTAGATGCGGTGGTTCTTGCCATCAGGATCGTAAACCGAAATCGCCGCACGCCGAGGGTCGGACTCGACGCTTACATTCGTCGCTGAGCCAATCGAGACGAACATCCAATTGCCGTCACGCGAAAACAGAATGTTCCGCGTCCAGTGCTGGTTGTATCCCCCAGGCGTTAGCTCGACCAGCTTTTCCGGGTCGCCTCCGGCCGCCGTTTGACCGGGCTTGTACCTAAAACGCACGACCGAGTCAGTATTCGCAACATAAAAATAATTGTTCTGAAACGCCATCCCGAACGGCTGCGAAAGCTTGGTCGAGAAAACGAATCGCTGTTCGGCCGTGCCGTCTCTGTTCGCATCACGCAGCACGATTATCGAATTCGCACGCGAATCGGCGAGAAATACATCCCCGTTGGGAGCCAACGCCATCCAACGCGGCTCGCGAAATTCGCCTTCGGCGAAAACGTTGACCTTGAATCCCCTCGGTACATTTAATCTTGCATCCGCCGGCTGCGGGACAACACGCGACGACCGCCGTGCACTTTCCGTGTGAAACGGCGGCGGCAACGAATTCGGGCTGATCGATGTAACCGTCGGTTTGTCGAATTCGATCAATCGCGGCAACCCCGTATCGGCGGACGGCGTAGCGGGTTTCGTCTGGCAGACGGCCGCTGCCGTGCCGGTAAGCAATAATAGTGCGGCGGCCAGCAAAGTTTTGGTATAATGCTTCATAGTTTCCATCCCAACTCGAATGTCGGAAATCTTATCTCTCAATTACGAGGATAGCCGTCTCGCCAATCGAACTTCAAGCGAGACAGGCTCCGAAGGCGAACGACTCGCCGCCGAATTTCTGATCGAGAACGGCTATCGCCTGATCGTCTCGAATTTCAAGGTTCCGGTCGGGCGAAATTCTCGAGGTGCCGAGGTTACCGGCGAGATCGACCTGATAGCCCTCGATGGCGAGACGCTCTGTTTTATCGAGGTAAAGACGAGAGAGTCAGACGAGCTGTTCGAACCGTCGGCGGCCGTTACCTTGAGAAAGCAGAGGCAGATCATCCGAACGGCGAAGATTTATCGACGGATATTTGGCATCAAGAATGTAGCGATACGTTATGATGTCGTTTCAACCGTGCTAGCCAATAAGAAACTACCGCAGATCGAACTGAAACAGGATTTTTGGAACGAAGCGAAATTTAACAAACCAAAATGGACCCGCCACCCGTGGCAGGAATATTTCTGAACATTATCTCACGCTAATCCGTTATCTAACGGAAAGGAAGAAACTCATATGAAAATTAAATCGACTTTGCTCGCCTTTGCGGTATCTGCGTCGTTGGCAACTGCTGCTTTTGCCCAGCAGCCGCCGCTGATCGACCGCGAAATCTTTTTCGGCAACCCGGAGATCGCCGGAGCGTCGCTTTCGCCGGATGGCAAGTACATCATGATCCGCAAGCCTTACAAAGGCACGATGAATATTTGGGTTGTGAAATCCGAAGAGCCGTTCGACAAGGCTCGCCTGATCACCAATCGAACCGACCGCCCGATTGCCGGTTCGTTCTGGAGCCGCGACAGCAAATACATTTTGTTCACGCAGGACAAAGGCGGCGATGAGAATTTTAACGTCTACGCCGTCAGCCCGGCCGATGCAAATGCGGCGGGCTCCGATGTGCCCGCCGCGCGAAATATAACCGATGCGAAAGGCGTTCGAGCATACATTTACGGCGTGCCGCAGTCCGACCCCGATACGATCTACGTCGGATTAAACGAACGCGACAAAGCCTGGCACGACGTATACAAGGTAAAAATCTCGACTGGCGAGCGAACGCTCGTCACCGAGAACAAAGATCGCTACCAGGGGGTCGTCTTCGACAACGCCGACAAGCTTCGCCTCGCGATTCGCTCGGCGCAGAACGGGGATACGGAGATCCTGCGTATCGATGACGGCGGCAAGGCAACGAAAATCTTCTCGTGTGATGTATTCGAATCATGCGGAACGATTCGCTTTCACAAAGACAACAACCGCGTTTACATCCGCACGAATAAAGGCAGCAACGATTTGATCGAGCTCGCTTTGCTGGATGTTGCGACCGGAAAAGTGGAAAAGGTTGAAAGCGATCCGATGAATAAGGTCGATCTCGATGGGGCTAATTTCTCGGACTTGACCGACGAGCTGATCGTTACCGCTTACGAAGACGACCGAGAGCGCCTTTACTTTAAGAACAAGGAATTCCAAAAAGATTACGAGTGGATCAAAAAGAAAGTCGGTGATCGTGACATCAGCTTTGGGTCGAGCACACGGGACGAGATGATGTGGATCGTCTCGACCAACAGTGACGTCGATCCCGGAACGGTGTGGCTTTTCGACCGCAAGAACAAGAATCTGAAAGAGCTTTATAAGGTTCGCCAGAATCTCGACCGAGCTGCCCTTTCGCCGATGAAGGCTGTCCGGTATAAGTCGTCGGACGGTCTTGAGGTGCCGGCGTATCTCACAATACCGAAAGGCTCGACGGGCAAAAATCTCCCGGTTGTGATGTACATCCATGGCGGCCCGTGGGGTCGCGACTATTGGGGCTATCATTCGTACGCTCAATTCCTCGCGAATCGCGGCTACGCCGTCCTGCAGCCGAATTTCAGGGCCTCGACCGGCTATGGCAAGAAATTTCTGAACGCCGGAAACAACGAATGGGGCCAGAAGATGCAGGACGACATCACGTGGGGCGTGAAATATTTGATCGAGCAAGGCATCGCCGATCCGAAACGCGTCGGCATCATGGGCGGCAGCTACGGCGGCTACGCAACTCTCGCCGGTGTAACGTACACGCCCGACGTTTACGCGGCGGCAGTTGCGATCGTGGCACCGTCGAATTTGCAAACTCTGCTCGAAGCGATTCCGCCCTACTGGGAAGCCATTCGCACCGTTTTTTATAAACGCATGGGCGATCCGAACACGCCGGAGGGCTTGGCACAAATGAAGCGGCAATCGCCGTTGACTTACGCCGATCGGATCAAGACACCGCTGCTCGTCGTCCAAGGTGCCAACGATCCTCGTGTGAACAAACGCGAGTCCGACCAGATTGTAATCGCATTGCGTGATCGAAAGTATCCGGTCGAATATCTGGTCGCACCGGATGAAGGTCACGGGTTTGCCCGGCCCGTAAACAACATGGCGATGGTGCTGACGGCCGAGAAGTTTTTGGCAAAGCACCTCGGCGGACGTTACCAGGAATCGGCGGGCCCAGACGTGGCAAAGCGACTAGTCGAGATCACGGTCGATCCGACAACGGTGTCGCTGGTAAAGAAAGCCGAAATGAACGCCGCCCCGGTAGGAAACCTTACCGGTAAATGGACGATGATCGTCGATACCGGACGTGAGCAGTTGGAAGTCGCGTTGGATCTGAAACAAACGGGTAGCGATTTTGCGGGTTCGATGTCATCGCCGGTCGGCAACGGGACCGTCGAAAAGGGTAAGATGAACGGTACGAGCGTTACTAGTATTATCAGGGCGGACGTTAACGGACAAGCGATGGAAATACAGATGGACGGTAAACTCGAGGGCGATAAGATGTCCGGAACTCTAGCCGGTGCGGGGATTCCGGGATTCACTTTCACCGCCAAAAGGAATAAGTAAAGCGTCCAAAGACGAAATAAAAACTAATAAAAGGCCTCGCTCGGCATTCCGGGCGGGCCTTTTCCCATCCAGTGAGGTGCAAAACATTTCAGAACGTGAAGGAAAACCGTCCTGCATTCGAACACCCGTCTCAGGCGTCACTTTAATCGTCATAGGCTAATTATTGTAATCATTGGTCATAATCGTCGAGCCTAGGTGCGGCATAGCTCTTGCTCCCATCCTAATTAAGCGAAAGCTCAAATTAAGCGAAAGCTCAAAGCTCCAATTTTTATTAAGCGAAGGGAGACAAATAATTATGAATAATCAAGGCACTCGACGCAGCGAAGAAAGCGGAATTCTCACCGGAATGTTTAATGATCGCGACAGCACAGAGCGGGCATATCGCTCGTTGCGTGATCGCGGTTACTCTGACGACGACATCAATGTGGTGATGTCCGACAAAACACGCGACAAATATTATAAAGACACGGATAGCGAACTGGCCGGTAACAAGGCCCTCGAAGGCACAGGAGTCGGCTCGGCTATCGGTGGAACGCTCGGAGCCATCATCGGCGGAATTGCAGCCATCGGCACAAACGTTGTGCTGCCAGGTCTCGGCCTTATTGTTGCCGGACCGATTGCCGCAGCTCTCGCCGGGGCGGGTGCGGGTGGTTTGACCGGCGGATTGGTTGGAGCGTTAGTCGGCTGGGGAATTCCGGAAGAGCGTGCAAAGCATTACGAGGAAGGCATCCGCGGCGGCGGAACAGTTCTTGGCGTAACACCGCGTTCGGATGATGACGCAACTTACTTCGAAAACGAATGGAAGAACACCTACGGCGGAAAGCATGTATATAGATAAACTTAGGTTTTATCAGATGAGAGAAGGCGTCGCTAAGGGTAGCGACGCCTTTTTTGTTCACATTCTTAGTGCGAAACGAAAGACCGGATACTATTTTATTTCCAAGGCGGTTCCAAAAGTGAACGATCGACCGCGGGCCGGAGCGAACACGAACTGCTCGCTGTAAAATCGGTCGAACAAATTCGACACGCCAGCGTTAATGCCAAGAACGAATCGCTCACGCCGGAAATAATAACCGCCGCCCGCGTTATGGGTCACGAATCCCGCCTCAGGCCCCTTATTGACCACCAAAAAATTCTGTGACAAACGGCTCTGCTTGCTGACAATCCGGGCGTTGTAGTCGAAGTAGTAGTTCTTACCAAAATTCTGCCATCGGAAACCCGCATTCGTACGGAAAGGGCTGATAAAGTCGAGCGGCTCATCCCGGCTCACATTGTCGCCGCGAAGGTAGCTGAAATTTCCGTAAGGCGTCAAATAACCGACGCTGATCTTGATCGGCACCTCAAGCTCGGATTCGAAACCTTGGATTCGTGCTTTTCTCACATTCCTCGTCTGAAAAACCTGAATCGGTTGCCGCGGCGGCGGTTGCGGGAGTGCAATTCCGGTAATCTGCGTGGCGAGAAAGTTGTTGAAGTAATTGTGAAAGTACGTCGCGGACGCATTGAATCGCGTCGAGCGGTACTTCACGCCTGTGTCGAAATTGATACCCGTCTCAGGTTCGAGCGACGGATTTCCGACCAGGAACCCTTCGGCCGATCCGGGGTCGGTGAAGAACCGTTCCGAAATGTTCGGTGCACGAAACGAGCGTCCGATGCGGGCCGAAAGATTGACATTCGGGGTCAAGGTGTACACGGCACCCAAGTCGCCGGTAAGCGACGTGTAGGAAATCGCGAGACCATCGGTCAAACCGATCAGACCAAGTTGCTCGATTTGCCGCGGTGTGAAACGAGGATCGAGTGCGAAGTCGGGCGTCGGTTCCGAAACCGTTTTGAAGCGGTCGAACCGTATTCCGCCGATTAAACGCAGCTTTTCCGTTACGCGGAAATCGTCTTGTGCGAAAAATG
>JBHENZ010000250.1:0-3930 GCA_046261815.1 Pyrinomonadaceae bacterium
GGTTTCGAAGCGATAGCCGTCGGCGAAAAGCGGACGCACCGGCCGGTCGATCATGCGGGCGGTCAAAACTTCTTTTTCGTTAGGCCTACCTTCGCGCCGAAAATAGTTTCCGGGGATGCGGCCCGCGCTGAATGCGGATTCGCGGTACTCGACCGTGAGCGGGAAAAAATCTAGTCCTTCTTTCGCCGTGTGGGCACTGACGGCCGTAGCAAGTACCATCGTATCGCCGAATGTGATAACGACCGCGCCATCGGCCTGTTTGGCAACCTTGCCGGTTTCAACGACAAGCTCGCGGCCGCCGAGCTTGATCGATTCTCTTAAATATTTCTTTTGTGACATTTTTGTAGATCCTTTAAAGCAAAAGCGACGGATGCCGGATCGTGATGCACCGCCGCTCTTGGAAAATTCCTGTGGTGTATGATGTGTTCCCTTTTGTATGTGGCTTGAAAATCGCTGTCACGTTCAGCAGCCGCCGACAAATTCTTCGATGGGAACGCTTTGTAAAATGACCCGAAGCGGCCATTCTGCGAGTCCTAAGTCTAATCTCAGGGTCTCAAGTCGCGTTGACTTGAAACTTGGTACATCGAGACTTGGGACCGTCTTATCGTCTCAGGCCGAGGCGCTCGATCATCTGGTGATATTGGTCGATACTGCGGACCTTTAGATAATCCAGCAACTTTCGGCGGCGCGAGACCATTTTGAGAAGTCCGCGGCGCGAGTGATTGTCTTTCTTGTGAATTTTGAAATGCTCGGTGAGCTCATTGATGCGCTGCGTTAGCAACGCAATCTGAATCTGCGACGAGCCGGTGTCGGATCCGTGGGTTTTGTAATCCGTAACTATTTTTTCCTTAACTTCTCTTACTGTTGCCATTAGCGAACTTGCTCTTTTAAGTGGCCTCTCCTTGCTCGCAATAACTCCGACGCTTTCCGGTAATCGGTAACCGCGAAAATTCTATTGTATTAAACCTCGAAAAATCAGGTTAAATCGTTATAAATTCTACCTGATTTCGACCTCATATTCAATCGAAGCGAGATCGGCGTGCGAGCTCAAAGCAATTTTCCTCTTCCAATGCGCAAACCAAGCTAAAGCTTTAACTCTGAACTTTCAATTCTGAAATTCTTCCATAAACTTGGTTGAAAAATCGCCCGAGCGAAATCTCTCATCGGCCATGATGCGTTTGTGCAAAGGAATCGTCGTTTTAATTCCCTCCACGACCATCATATCGAGAGCGCGCTGCATACGGCTGATCGCGAGGTCGCGCGTGCGAGCGTGGACGATGAGCTTGGCGATCATCGAATCGTAATACGGCGGCACGACGTAGCCCGGGTAAGCGGCGGTATCGACGCGAACGCCGGGCCCGCCTGGAATATTAAACGCCGTGATACGGCCCGGGCTCGGTGTAAACTTTTCGGGATCCTCGGCATTGATGCGACACTCGATCGAGTGGCCTACGATTTGAACTTCCGACTGCTGATACTGAAGATCTTCGCCCGACGCTACGCGAATCTGATTACGCACAATATCGGCGAGCGTGACCATTTCGGTCACCGGATGCTCGACCTGTATGCGCGTATTCATCTCCATAAAATAATATCGGCCATCTTCGTCGAGCAAGAATTCGAACGTGCCTGCGTTCTCGTAGCCGATTTCCCTGCACGCCTTGACGGCGACCGATCCCATCTGGTCACGCATTTCTTTTGAAATGGCGACGGATGGTGCTTCTTCGAGTAATTTTTGATGGCGACGCTGAATCGTGCATTCACGCTCGCCAAGATGAATGCAGTTGCCGTGTTCGTCGGCGAGCACCTGAATTTCGATATGGCGCGGGCGTTCGATATAGCGTTCGATATAGACGGCGCCGTTTTTAAAAGCGGCGAGAGCCTCGGCACCGGCGGTTTCGAGCTGGCTTTCGAGCTCTTCAGCCTTGCGGACGATGCGCATACCGCGGCCGCCGCCGCCCGCAGCGGCTTTAATGATCACGGGAAACCCGATCTCGCCTGCAAGTTTGGTGGCTTCGTCCGGCGATTCGATCGGGTCACGGCTGCCGGGCAAAATGGGAACCCCGGCCGCCTGCATCGTTCGCCGTGCTTCAACCTTGTCACCCATCATCGCGATCACTTTTGCCTTAGGGCCAATGAACTTTATGTTGCAGTCTTCGCAAATTGTCGCGAATGTAGCGGACTCGGCCAGGAAACCGTATCCCGGATGAATTGCGTCGACGTTTGTGATTTCGGCGGTACTGATGATCGAAGGAATATTAAGATAGCTCTCAGCAGACGGTGCGGCACCGATGCAGACGGCCTCGTCGGCGTAGCGAACGTGCAAAGCTTCGCGATCAGCTACGGAATGCACGGCGACGGTTTTAATTCCCATCTCCTTGCACGTCCAAATTATTCGGCACGCAATTTCGCCGCGGTTGGCGATCAGGATTTTGCGGATGTCACGATGACTCATCTAAAAACACGATAGCCGCAAAAATGCACAAGTGGCACAAGGAAAATTTCTTCTTTGCGCATCTTGTGCTTTTTGGCAGCTACTTCTTAATTCCGTACAGCGGTTGGCCGTATTCCACGGGTTGGCCGTTTTCCACGTAAATCTTGACGATCTCTCCGGATGTCTCCGCCTGAATTTCGTTCATCAGCTTCATTGCCTCGACGATGCAGACGATTGTTTCGGGCGAGACTGAATCACCGATTTTGACATATGCATCTTTATCAGGAGCGGGCGACTGATAAAATGTGCCGACGATCGGCGAAGTGATTTTGAAAAGTTCGATATCGGTTTCTGAGGCGGCGGTAGGGGCGGGATTGGAGGCAATGGGTGCGGCGGCGGCAGTCGGCGGAGCAGACATCGGCGGATAGCTTTGCGGTGCGGCCGGGAAGAACTGCGGAGCCGTCATCTTGCCAAGGCGAACGCGAATATTTTCATTTTCAAATTCGAAATCCGTGAAGCCGTGTTCGTCGACAAGGGCCGCGAGATCGCGGAGCTCGTCCATATTCAACGACGGATCGCCGCTCGATTTTTTTTTTCCAGTTGATTTCTCTTTCGCTTCCGCAGACGCCGAAATATCGCTCATTCCGCAATTCTCCTGTAAGAAAACTAGCCTTTTGCGGCCAACTCTCTCGGATTGTCGACCAGTTCGATTACGGCCAATTCGGCATTGTCGCCCGAACGGCGACCAAGCTTGATTATGCGGGTATATCCGCCGTTGCGGTCTTTGTAGCGAACACCAAGCTCACCGAAAAGTCGCTGAACCGCTTTCACGCCAGCAGTCCGTTCTATCGGATCTTTGGCTTCACCTTTCTTACCGCGAAAACGGCTCTGCGCAATTTTGAACGTGCTGTTGCCCGCGTGGAAAAACCGTGCGGCCTGACGCCTGAGATGAACTTTCTGAACCTGCGAATCGTCACCGTTTGCGGACTCGGCGCGGCGGGCGAGCGTGATCACCTTTTCTACAAACGGACGAAGCTCCTTCGCCTTCGGTAGCGTGGTAATGATGTATTCGTTGTCGGCGTTTATCAATGACGTCGCCAGGTTTCGAAGCATCGAGATCCGATGTTCAGTCGTCCTGCCTAATTTGCGATGCGCTTTTAAATGTCTCATACGGCTTATAAGCCCTACAGGACCTATCGGCCCCATAAACGGTCAACTAATCTATATCTCTTCCGCCCGAGCCTGGAATCGGATTGCCCTGCTCGTCAAAGTCCATACCAAAATCGAGGCCCATTCCGTGAAGCAGATCCTTGATCTCAGTAAGGGATTTCTTGCCGAAATTTTTGGTGCCGAGCATATCTTTTTCCGACCGCTTTATAAGGTCACGGATGCTCTTGATATCGGCGTTTTTCAGGCAGTTGTACGAGCGCACTGAAAGCTCGAGCTCGTCAACCGGCTTATCGAGCAAATCATTCCGCATCAACGGCGGGCGGGCG
>JBHENZ010000251.1:0-5429 GCA_046261815.1 Pyrinomonadaceae bacterium
TGATGATGAGCAGGTTATGCAGACCGAGGGCCGCCGCGCCAAGCAAGTCCGACATCATCCCGAGCAAATTGCGGTCGCGACAGCAATAATGCAGGACGGCCTCGATGCCGATCTCGCGTTCGACGAGCACGGCCGTCGCCTGCGCAGACATACGCGTTTGCGCACGCGGGCCGTCGGGAATATTCACGCCGTCGACGCCGGCATCTTTGAGCAGCCGTATCGAGTCAAGGGTCTTATCGGCATCGCACCCTTTTGGCGGCAAAACTTCGACCGATGTGACGAATTCGCCGCGAGCGATTTTTCCGGACCAGAGCGAACGTTGATCCTGTGGCACCACCTGCACATCTATCGGTGCAACCTCGACAACTTTTGCGGGTTCAGCATGAACTGCCGCACGCGTCTGTCTGGGGCTGATCGACCGAATAGCGTCCGCGATAAGCTTGATGTGAGTCGGCGTCGTACCGCAGCAGCCGCCGACAAATTTTGCACCGGCCTGCACGAAGCGTTTCGCAAAGGTCGCCATATACTCGGGCGAGCCCATGTAAAACTGCCGTCCCTGCACATCGCGCGGCAATCCGGCATTTGGTTGAGCGGAAAGACGCCTCCCGGTCACGCCCCGCATTTTCTCGAGCGCGGCAAGAATGTGGGTCGGCCCCATTCCGCAATTTAATCCGATGACGTCCGCACCCCATTCATCGAGGCTGGCGGTGAACGCCTCGGGCGTGGTTCCAAACGTCGTTTTGCCGTCCATCTGAATCGTCATTTGAGCGACGATCGGCTGATCGCAGATTTCGCGGACGGCGCGGATGGCCTGCTGAATTTCAGTGAGCTCGGAAAACGTTTCGAGGACGAAAAGATCTACGCCGCCTTCGAGAAGCGCTTCGGCCTGCTCGCGGAACATCTCCTTAGCCTCGTCGAACGACGTCGGGCCGAAAGGCTCGATGCGCAAACCCAGAGGCCCGATCGCACCGGCGACATAAGCCTTGCCGACTGCGGCCTCACCGGCGATGCGTGCGGCGGCTACATTTATTTCGCGAAGCTTGCTTTCAAGACCGTAGGTACGCAGCTTATGACGCGTGGCGCCGAATGAATTTGTTTCGATCACGTCGGCACCGGCTTTGACGTATTCGTCGTGAACCTCGCGAACAAGCTCGGGCGCAGCAATGTTCAGCTCGTCATAGCTGCGATTAATATAAACGCCCTTGTCGTAGAATCTTGTACCGACAGCACCGTCAAAAACGTAGACGCTTTCCGATTCGATCAGCTCGCGAAAATCCTTCATAAAAACAAAAGCCTCGCCCTAAGCAGCGAGACCCTAAATACGTAAAGCGTTTTGCGGTTGCTGTTTAGCGGGTTTTTAACGTGGTCGCAAGTCGCGTAACTCACCACGAAGATTAGCCTAAATAGTGAAACTTTCTACTGTCTGTGTCAAATGCGGAAGCCCGGACGACGTCTGCAACTGCAATCATTTCTTTTGACACCTGGATCGAGAGAGATCTATCGCCGCGGTGTGGCTGCGTCGTTTGTCAACGTTTACGCGGGGCGCTGCCTTGGCTAAATTACTCTCGCACGTCTGGGGATTAGGGTGGTGAAGAATATCTGGCAGAGTTTTAGGTCATTGCTCGCCCTGGCCGCGGCCGGCTTTGTTTGGGCGCCATCTGGCAAGGTTTTTCCTACTGGGCTCGCGTTCGGTGTCTTTCATCCGCTGGTTGTTTTTATTTTTGTCTCCGCCGTCTTTCTTTTTTCTTGTTTTCTCGCTCATGCATTCGTCGCTCCCGATACTTCTTTGACCTGATATCGCAATAGCGCGCCGATTCCGCCTACGGATTTAAGCAAATGTTCGTCTTCGATAAACCTTATCTCCTCCGCTGTCGAGGCCGCACGGAGCAGGATTTCGTCAATCACCGCCGCGCGTTCGGCCGGATTCGGCAACTCGCCTTCCTCGCCCGGCTCGTAGTCTTTGAGAACCTGTCGGATATCGTTGCGGTTATAGGTAATTTCGTCGAGGGCGGCGTTCAGATAAAGCTCCTGCACCTGTCCGTTTAGCAATGCTGTAAGAGTTTTCTCGACCCCGACGACGCCTAGGCCCTCGTCATAATTTTGTTCCATCAAATTATCGACCTTTTCTCGGTCTTGCTCCACGTCCTTTTCACGAAGCCGTCCGTGAGCGATTTCAAGAACCTCGTGCTCGGGCGTGTCGACATTGATGTTAATAGTGTCGATCACTTTTTCGGTGAGCTCTTTAGAAAGCTCGTTTTTCAACATCGGAATAATCACGGCAGCGTCACCCGCGAGAAAAAAGCGGCTGATCTTCTCGTTTAGCATCAGCTTTTCGAGCTCATCGGCGATCTCCTTCGCATGCTGTTGATGAAAATTATCGATGTGCCGTTGATAACGCGCCTGCGACCAGGCGCCGACGTCGCTGCGGTTCGTGACCTCGTGTTGAATATTCTGAACATCAAGCGTGTGCCCACGCTTGAAAACGTAAATGTCAGCCTTATTTGTATCGGCCGCCGCCACTGCAAAAGTCGGATTCTGGCTTATCAGGCGAACGATCGGATAAACTCTCGGCCTCTCGCCAACGTCAAAGGCATTCTCTTCGAAAGGCAAGGCGAATTGATAAGTTTCAAAAAAACCATCCGACCCGCTTGAGGCAAAAATTGCAACACCTTTACTCGACGGATCAAGTTTCTCGACGAAGTTTTCGATTTTCTCGACGTCCGCCTTGTAGCTTTCCGCTTCGCTCGACTCAGCGTCGAGGACGGAGCCGTGCTCTTTCAACTGTTTCTTCAAAAAGACGTCAAAGTCTTTTTTTCCGGTCTCGTTTGGGCCGGTGTTCAGATAAATTGAGATAAACGGAAAGCCGGTCTGTTCAAATGAAAACAGCTTCTCGAGAAATTCGAATTGCCGCATACTCAGTGCTGCTCCTAATTATTGTAATGTCTCTGGATGCTCCGCCGAAACTTCGCTGGCTGGGCCAAAGCTCGATTTTGCCTCATGCAGCATTCCCTTTGCACGATTCGCCAAATCGTGAACGCGACCGCTCATCGTTTCCCGCGTTATTCGATTAAACTTCACGCCTTTATCTCGTATCAATGCCCGACGGCGATTTCCGTCTTTCGGGTCGAACAAGTACATTAATGCGGCGCCCGCCCCGAGCCCGCCAAGAAGTGCAACTATTCCTCTCATATTCTTATTTACCTCCGGGTATTTTGAATGCCTATGGCTTAGTTCGATTACGCAAAGACCGTGCCTATTGGAAACGGCGGTTTTCGGCTGGCGGGACCGAATCGACGTTGTATTTTTGCTTGGATTCGTTACGGCATCGGCGTATTCAACCGAAACAGTTCTTTATGTACGCGAGTAATCGGGAATCGTTGATTTGTCGCCCAGAACGGCGCCCTGTCGGACGCTCGCGTTGCGGCCGATATAACAGCTGCGGCCGACGACGGTGCCGGTGATCTCCGCGGCCGCCGCAATGCGCGTGTGAGCCCAAACGACTGAATTTTCGATAACCGCTTTTTCTTCAACCTGCACTCCGCTTCCGAGAACGGAGTTGACGATTCGAGCACCGGGCTTGATCACGCACCTGCCGGCAATTACCGAGCGATCATCAATTTCGGCAACAGTTGCAATATCAGACTGTCCGCCGTCGCGATCGATCTGAAAATTCCCGGTTTTGCCACTCAATAAATCGTGGTGAGCCGCAAGATAGCTTGCTGGATTGCCGATGTCCCGCCAATAACGTCCGTCGAGGACGAAAGACTGAAATTTTTCGCCCCGTTCAAGTATCGCGGGAAAAACGTCATATTCGAAAGACCGGTTTTCGCCGCTCGGGATCAGATCGAGGACCGACGGTTCCAAAACGTAAATTCCTGCGTTGATCGTATCCGTCGTCAGCATCGCCAGGGTTTCGGGCGAAGGTTTTTCGAGAAAGCGTTTTACACGGCCGTCACTTTCCGCTTCCACAAGGCCGTAAGCCGATGGATCCGGGACACGCACAAGGGCAATCGTCGCCGCGGCTTTGGCCGAACCATGCGCGTCAACGAGTTTCTGAATATCGACATCTGTAAGAATATCGCCGTTCAAAACTACGGTCGTCTCGCGGATCTCGCCTGCCGCAAAGCGGTAGGCGCCCCCGGTGCCCAGCGGGTTTGGTTCGGTAATATAACGCACTCCCATCCCGAAATCGGAACCATCGCCGATTACCTGCTCGATCTTATCTGGTTGATAGCTGAGAGACAGTGTGACATCGGTGATGCCGGCCACCTTGAGAAGGTCGAGCTGATAAAGCAGAAAGGGGCGATTAACGATTGGTACGACGGGCTTTGGGGTATAAAGCGTAAGCGGCCGAAGTCGGGTACCTTTCCCGCCCGCGAGGATGAGTGCTTTCATATATCAGAATCACGCAAATCAGGAAAAGGCTAAGATTAGAAAATCGTCCGGAAAAAATCAAAACAGACCTGAAACAACCGTGTTATGAATGATTTAACACAATAAATATCGTTGACAGTTATCGGCCGTTATGGTACGTTTTCTTTGCGGGATTACCTACGTTCCTGGCCACTTTCTCGGGCGTTTCACCAAATAATTAGCCACTTGACCGTTCCGATCACACCGGCGTTTCATTCCAGAGTTCGCAAATGAGTTTTGATAAGACAAAGGCACTGCGGAATGCCGAGCGATTTCTTGCCCAGGGGAAGATTCGTGCGGCAATTGGCGAATACAAACAGATGGTCGCGAATGACCCGAAAGATTTCGGGACGTTGAATATTCTCGGTGACCTCTACGTCAAAAACTCGGAGAAGGACGAGGCAGTAAAATGCTTCAAGAAGGTTGCGGAGTATTACGCGAAGCAGGGCTTTTCGCAAAAGGCCATTGCGGTTTACAACAAGCTTTCGAAGCTTGAACCAAAGTCGGTCGAGACTTCCGAGCGACTCGCCGAATTATACAAAACCAAAGGTTCGCCGCTCGAAGCACGATCGCACTATCTCACGCTCGCCCGGCATTACCAGAGCAAGGGCCGCCCGATCGAGGCTCTGGCTATTTGGAAACAGGTCGCCCTGATCGAGCCTGACAACATGGAAGTTTTCCTGACGATCGCGCAGTCTTACATCGACGAGAAGGCGTTTGACGAAGCGATTCAGGCATTCATCGACGGAGCCACGCGATTCAACGCGAAAGGCGATTACCAATCGGCCGAATCCACGCTCGAACGTGCGTTCGCGATAAATGCGAGAGACAGTCGCGCGTGGGCTGCGTTCGCGGAATGCAAATCCTCGCAAGGGAAAATCGGCGAGGCAATCGATCGAATTCGAGATCTCTTGTCTGCACATCCGCACGACCGCGATTTGCTCGAAGCGATAACCGATTGCCAACTGATTGCCGAGAATCTCGTGGAGGCCGAAAAGTCGGTTATCAAGTTAGTT
>JBHENZ010000252.1:0-3614 GCA_046261815.1 Pyrinomonadaceae bacterium
ATCAGATCCGGAACGCTATCTAAAAGCATCACGCATTCGGTGGCAGATGCCGTGTCGGAAAGCAGGATCTTGTTTCCCTCGTCAAACCATTGGACGGTCGGGCCGAAATCGATGCCAAGGAAAAAGCCCTCGAATATCACGCCCGCCGCGCGTTTTATCAGGTCTTTTGCGACACGTGTCGCGCCGATCTGTTCACCTTCGTATTCAAGCTCCATTTTTCCGGTCATAGCCGGCAGAGCGGCATAAATATCCGACATTCGAGGCGCGATCTCGGTCTCGTCGGTCAATAGTGCTCGTCGCTCAGCATTCGAAACGGCTGCCTCGATAGCAGTAATTGCGAATCGCTGCGAAACGCCCGAGCGTTTGTCGATCCGCTGATCGTCGCGTGCCTCGAAAGCTATTTGTTCGATCGTCTCGCGAATAAAAACCGGAATCTGGACCGCAAATCCGCTGTCACGCCTCGTCCACGCTTCCTGTTCCGTAATCGCCGAGCTTAGCTGCACGTCGCGCGGGTAATGCGTTTGAATTTCCGCTCCAATGCGGTCCTTGAGCGGCGTAATTATCTTGCCGCGAGCAGTGTAATCTTCGGGGTTGGCGGAGAAAACGAGCATCACATCGAGCGGAAGACGCACAGGGTAACCTTTTATCTGGACGTCGCCTTCCTGCATTATGTTGAAAAGGCCGACCTGGATTTTGCCAGCGAGGTCGGGCAATTCGTTAATGGCAAAAATTCCACGATTCGCCCGCGGCAACAGACCGAAATGGATCGTCAACTCATCCGACAAAAGATGGCCGCCCTTTGCCGCCTTGATCGGATCGACGTCCCCGAGAATGTCCGCGATCGTCACGTCAGGTGTTGCAAGTTTTTCGACGAATCGATTATCGCGGCGTACCCAATCAATCTTTGTTTCATCCCCGTTCGATTCGATCTGCCGTCGACCGAATGCGCTGAGCGGCGCTAATGGATCGTCGTTGATTTCCGAGCCCGCAATAATTGGAATTCGCTCGTCGAGCAATTCGGTTAGCTGCCGGATAATCCTGCTCTTCGCCTGCCCTCGCAGACCCAGCAAAATAAAGTTATGCTTCGCCAAGACCGCATTCACAAGCTGCGGAATTACGGATTCGTCGTAGCCGAGGATACCCGGGAACAACCGCTCGCCGCCGCGAATTTTTTTGATCAGATTCGCACGCAATTCGTCTTTCACCGTACATGATTCGTATTCGCTTTTTTTTAATTCGCCCAGCGTGCCGGGCCTCACCTTTTGTTCTTGTACTGCTTTCATAAAAATTGACCCTTCTTCCTGACACGCGGGGTTGCGCACCATAGGTTCGATTTTCCGCTTTTTCCGTGGAAATAAAAAGCCCGAAGCCTAGGATGAGACTTCGGGTGGAGTCAAGATTTGCAAGGTTTGCTTGCCGCGAATTAAAAGGCGTACGTGCGCGCATCGATCAGCGCGTCAGCAATTCGCTGTCGTGCCGCGATCGTGTTAATCGGCGAATTATTTTTGATGAATCGCTTAAGCGCGGTCAGCAGCATTCGCATCTCGTCGCCCTCGGCTAGTGCGGGAAACGTGTTTCTCGCCTTCATTTCGACGCGCTGGATGGCATCGTTGCAAAAGACGGCGGCCATGTCGACGAATCGGCCAGCTTGTTCCTCGCTGTTTTTCTCTGCATATTTTTTCGCACGCAAAATCGCTGACTCCATTTGGTACGCTTCCATAATAATATCGGCGCAGTTGAGCAATACCTCTTGCTGATGCTGGAGCTCGGCCGTGTACTTTTGCGCCGCGGTGCCGAGCACCATCAAAGCAATTTTCTTAGCGTTTTTCGCAAGCTTCGTTTCCGCCGCGAGCAATCCCTCATCCTCGTCAAACGACATTTGAGGATTCAGAATCTCGTCCTGCAAATTTTTCGCGGCCTGCAGAAGCCCGATTCTGCCCTTCATCGCGCGCTTGAGAAGCTGACCGGGAATCAGCATACGATTGATCTCATTGGTGCCTTCGAAAATGCGGTTGATGCGTGCATCGCGGTAAGCTTTTTCGGCCGGGTAATCGGCTGAGTAACCGTATCCGCCGAAGATCTGCACCATCTCATCGACGACGTAATCAAGGGCCTCCGAGCATGCAACCTTATTGATCGAAGACTCGACCGCATACTCCTCTATCGACTGCAACTTTTTCTCGCCGCTTGCACCGTCGCCGATCAACGCGTCGATCATACCCACCGTTCGGTAAGTGATCGATTCTGCGACCCACGTGCGAATGGCCATCTCGGCGAGCTTGTGCTTAATTGCACCGAAGCTTGAGATCGGTTTATTGAATTGATGTCGCTCGTTGGCGTACCGCACCGATTCGTGAATGGCAAGTTTGGCACCGCCGGTAACAGACGCGCCGAGCTTGAACCGGCCGACATTTAAGATATTGAACGCGATCTTGGCTCCATCGCCGACGTTGCCGAGCAGATTAGCGGCCGGAATTTTTGCGTCCGACAATATCAGCGGCGTGGTCGATGACGACTTGATTCCCATCTTGTGTTCTTCGGCACCGGGGCGGCAATTTTCGCTGCGTTCGACGACGAAGGCGGAAAACTTTTCCTTCACGCCGTCTACCTTTGCAAACACAACGAACACGTCCGCAAACCCTCCGTTCGAAATCCACATCTTTTCCCCATTGAGAATGTAGTGCTGGCCATCGTCAGTTAGTCTTGCGATCGTTTTTGCACCCAGAGCGTCCGAGCCCGAGCCCGCTTCGCTCAGGCAATAGGCCGTTACGACCTCTCCCGAAACGATTTTCGGAATCCATTTTTTCTTTAATTCTTCAGAGCCGAAATACAGTATCGGCAACACGCCGATCGATGTTTGTGCCCCGAAGGTTGTTCCGAAGCCGCCCGCGCGGCCGATTATCTCAGCAATGACTGCGCCCGTCGTCTGATCAAGCCCAAGACCGCCGTATTCCTCGGGAATCGTCGCACCGAGCAGGCCAAGCTCGCCGCCTTTTTTGACCAGATCACGCGCTGTGTCCCAGGCGTGCTTTTCCATCGCCTCAAGATTCGGCCTAACTTCGCCATCGACGAACTCGCGCGTCGCGTCGCCGATCATCCGCTGCTCTTCGCTAAAATCCTCGGGCGTAAAAATCTCCGCCGGCCCGCGATCCTCGATCAGAAAAGCGCCGCCCTTGATATAATTCCGTTCCATTTGTGTGTCCATATTTTAGTTGTCCTTCACCTTTAGGGCGCGTTAAAAGCCAAAAGTCCCAGTATTCCGAGCAATGCAATCCCGAGCGACATAACAAAACCAATTATGTTCAGCGCTTTCCTGCGATTGACGTTATTTGGTTGAGGCTTTTTTCCCAACCGCAACCGCCAACTTTCGATCTCTTCTTGGAAAGTGAAACAGACCGTACACTCTAATCAGCACCAAGAGTAGCCAATACGATAGCAACACCCACGGCATAAAGAATTACAACCTCTCAAAGATCCCCGCCGCGCCCATGCCGCCGCCGACGCACATTGTAACCATCCCGTAACGCGCGTTTCGGCGCTTCATTTCTTGTAGAATAGAGGGCGTCAGCTTTGCCCCCGTGCAGCCGAGCGGGTGGCCAAGAGCGACAGCGCCG
>JBHENZ010000253.1:0-4560 GCA_046261815.1 Pyrinomonadaceae bacterium
ATCGATTCGAGGTCTTTATCCAAAAGGTAAAATTTTTCGTTTCGGACGGACTGCGGCGAACCGGTGCGCGAGGCAATTTTGGCGTCAATGACAACTCTACCGCTTGTCGGCGAAGTGGTCACGCCCGTCTGTGAGCCGGGAACGTTAATGCTCTGGCTGTCGGACGGAACCGTGACGGTCGAAGGCTGCGAGGCCTGGCCGATCGTCGTTTCCGAAGCGGGATCATTACGAAGGCTTGAATCGGGTCGGCGCGTATTCACATTCACGCGCAAGTTCGCGTTGTCGTCATCGCCGCTGCGGCTCAGGGCGACGAAGAATACGACAAGCACGATGCCGCCAAGAACCGCTAGCGGAATAATTGCCCACATCGGAAAACCTTTTTCACGCGGTTCGGTGACGACAACGTTTCGCTGAACCGTTGGCCGCGCGTTAAGAGGCCGACCGCAGCTTGGGCAGGCTACGGCTGAGGTTGAAATTTCGTGTCCGCATTCGGGACAGTGTAATAGCGCCATAAGGGGGAATCCTCCTGTTTTCTGCAACTTCCGCGGTTTATTCGCACGTAGCGTGCCAGTGACCAACGTTTTATTTCACCACGCCGCGTTTCGACGACTCGTAAAATGAAACTACCAAATCGACTTCTTCACATCCCGTGATTTCTTCTTTTATTTTTTTCAGCGCCTGCGTTGTGTTCAGCTTCGAAGACAGCAATAGATGATAGGCGTGATGCAGTTTTTCGATTGTTTCTTTCGGATACCCGCGGCGGCGCAAACCCACTCGGTTCAGGCCATAGCACTTGGCGTGATTGCCCTGGATTACGGCAAACGGCGGAGCGTCTTTTACGACGACCGAGTAACCGCCGACGAAAGCCTCGCGGCCGATGCGGCAAAATTGATGCACGCCTGAATAAGCACCCACATTCGCCCGATCGGCGATTTCGACATGGCCTGCGAGCGTGGCGGCGTTGGCCATAATGATTTCGTGGCCAAGCTTGCAATCGTGGGCGATGTGGGACTGGGCCATAAGCAGATTGCCGTCGCCGATTTTCGTCAAACCTCCGCCGCCGGACGTGCCGCGATGGACGGTGACGAATTCGCGGATCTGGTTTCGCTTTCCTATCGCGACGGCCGTGTCCTCGCCGGCATATTTTAGGTCTTGCGGTGCAAGACCGATCGACACGAATGGGAAAACGTGAGTCTCATCGCCGATTATAGTGCGGCCATCTACGACGATGTGCGATTCGAGGTGAACGTCGCGCCCGAGGATAACGTTTTCGCCGATCGTGCAGAACGGGCCGATGTGACAGCCGTCTCCAATTTGGGCGTTCGTATGAACGATCGAGGTCGCGTGGATAAAGGCGGGCATTGGTGGGAGCTAAGCTTCCGTTGTCGTGTCGTCGATCGGCGGCGCGGGTTCGCTGGGTTCACTTCGCTTTTTTACGATCATCCACGTGAAAATTGCCGTTACGATCACCGCAAGAAGCGGAGCGACCGCTCCGGCGACGATCGACGCAATGAATCCATAAACGCCTAGCCGGGCCTGGCCGCGACGCCGTCCGAGAACGAGCGGCACGAGGCCCAGCAGAAGGCCAATTGCGGCCCCAGCCAAAGCGACGTAAATGAATGCCTGCGAAGGTGAAATACGGATCGGTTCCATAAGATTTATTTTTTCAAGATTTATTTTTTCGGATTTCTGTCGGCGATCACGCTGGTGATTATTGCTTCGGTCGCCAGTTGACCGTCGACCGTTGCCAGCCCGCGCATTTTTAGTACGCGGCTGCCGATGCGCATTGCCGTTACTTCCAGCATCAGCGTATCGCCCGGCACGACCGGTCGGCGAAATTTCGCATCGTCTATTCCGCTGAAAAACGGGATCTTCTCCTCACGATCTTCGATTTCGCGAAGTGCGAGAATCGCCCCGACTTGTGCCAACGCCTCTATCTGCAATACGCCAGGCATAACTGGCGCGTTCGGGAAATGGCCGGCAAAAAAGTGTTCGTTGATTGTGACCTGCTTGATGCCGAGAATGCGTGTGCGCGGCTCGAGCTCGACAATGCGGTCGACAAGCAGAAAAGGGTAACGGTGCGGCAAGATCCTCTGGATCTCCGTCAAATCGTAAATGGCCATCACCGAAAGATAATAAATCAGGAAGGCGAAAAGGCGGAATGATGAAGGATTAAAAAGAGGTCCTGCACCTTTCCGCCTTTATGATTTAAGGTCGCAATCGAAGCGCGATCTTTCTCTACTTAGGAACTGCAGCCGAAGCAACAGTCGCCGGGCGAGCGTTGAAGAATGTGATGAAATCCTTTGTAACGTCGACCTTTGTCTCATCGTAAGCCAGAATCAATCCGGCACCATCGAGCTTCGCGGCATCGAGAATCAGGGCATAGCCGTTTTTCTTGGCATATTCCTGGAGAGCCTTGCCGATTTCCTGCTGGATCGGGCCAAGAACGATCTGCTGACGACGCTGAAGTCGGGCCTGGGCGTCTTCCTGCTTGAATTTCACCTCTCGCTCGAGCTTCTGTATTTCGTCGGCTTTTGCCTGCAAAGTCGATTGGTTTACAGGCACTGTCGTATTATTTCGAGCGGCCTCGATTTCTTTGGCAAGAGCCTGGCCTTTTGTGACCATGGTCTGAATCTCGTTAGAGATCGGCTTGAACTCGGTGTCGAGTGAATTTAACGCCGCAGAATACCGCCCGATGCCGCCCTTCGTGTCGTCGAACGCCTGCGTATTGATGACCGCCATCTTAAACCCGGTCGACCCGGCGGCCGGAGCCTGAGCAAAGGCCGAGGATACTGAAAGGGCCGCCAAAACAAAACTTGCGGCAATAAGACTGATTCTTCTCATTTTATGAACTACTCCTAAACTTTTTTGGAAACAACTTGTGTGGTTGTTAAGACTGGTTACTTTGAAACAAAAACTCGGGAAACTGTTGCCCGCTATCGGGCAAAAAAAAGAACGACAATCTTATGTTATCGGGCCAAGGATGTCAATTTTTATCTCGTTCGAAGTTCCAGCTATCGGAGGCGCCAGCCAAAGCTTGAACTCCAAGCTAGAACGTCCTGCCGACCGTAAACCGGACGCCGTTTCGTTTCCCGCGAAGGAAAATGCCGGGAAGTTCCTCGGTAAACCCGAGCCGGGCATTCGGGTTGTAGTAATAGATCAGTCGGAACGGCACGTTGACGATCGGTACCTGAACGCGAAGCTCGACGCCGACGCTCGACCTGAAATCACTAAATTTGTTAAACACGGCATCATCTACCCGCAGCAGCGAATTTTGCTGGGCCTCGCCGCGAAGGTATATTTGCTGAACCTCGGGCGACAAGCTTGTCGGGCAGCCGAATCGGTTACCGCGGCAGAATTCATTTATAAAGTCGGTTCTCGTCAACACGCGGCCGCGATAGTAAAGCAGGCTGCCAAAGCTATTTTCAAGGGCGGGTGCGTTGACCAGGGACAAAGCGGTCAATGTGCCCTGTCCAATGAAACGGTCGTCATCAAAAAATTCCGTATTGATCCGCTGCGTTCCGGTATTGCGAAGATTGAACACGCTGCCCACGTCGGCAAACAGGGCCACCGTCGCCGGGCCGAAAATCGGAATTCGATATTCGAAGTTACCCAAAATCTGTGTATCGCCGCCGATAAACTGGAAATTACGTCTGAATAGCGCCGGATTGGCTCCATCCGGACCGGTTAAGGCCCCGAGACGGCCGAGGTCGGCAAGGGTGCGCGGGTCCAAGGATGGAGCGGTCGCCGTGCCGGTTAGATTCGTCGCTGCAACCACGTTTCGGCTAGTGATATAAGTGTCGAACGGGGCGAACGGGCCGATCGCACGTGAGGTATAGCCGCGGATATCGTTTTCGCTGCCCAGGAAATAGCGTTCGTTAATGGGCACGCCGCCGATAAACGAGATCGAATTGGCGTTTCGAATTTTGTCGGTGGTACCAAACGATCCGATCGTTCCGGCCTGCACGCGGAAGGCAAATACTTCCGGACTGCGTGATTTTCGACGCCGGACGGGCATAAACCTCGAATAGCTGATATTCGGCTGATAGGTCCGCACGTCGCCGCCTAATCCGGCGAGGGCCATGGAAAGGGAAAGCTGCGAACCGCTATTCGTATCTATGCCATTCGCGGCCGGCTGCCTCGTGTCGTAGACGAACGAACCGATCACGCGGCTGGTGATAATATTCGGCGTTTCGTAAAGAACGGGAATGCACGTACTCGCGTCGCAATCTTCGTTGACCTCGGGATCGGCGATCGACGTGGCCGAGAACTGGTAGGTCAAACCGACCCGCGAAAATTGCGTGAACTGCCGCTTTCTGAAAAACAATTCGGACAGCGGAGCGGTCGCAAAAAGATTGCCTCCGATGGTGGTCTGCGTGAAAAGGTTTCTCGATTCGGTGGTGTACTGGGCAAGTGGATCGAATAAATCTTCGATAACGTCCGGATTCTGCGTAAGCAGCGTGCCCTCGCCGAAAAAGCGATATCTCGATGCGAAAAGCGAAAAGCCAACCGAGATCGGGCGATTGCGGAAATACGGCTCCTGATAGGTGAACTGCAAGC
>JBHENZ010000254.1:0-3105 GCA_046261815.1 Pyrinomonadaceae bacterium
CTTCGAATGTACGTCGAAGGCCTGACCGGCGGCGAAATCGAAATCGCCCCTTTGTCAGTTATGCCGCAGGAATCACGTATCGGCGACGGAAAGACAATTTACCTTCCTGCATCGATTGCGGAATTTCGGTCGGACGAAAAAGATTTTCGCCTTTACAAAGTTTTAGCCGCCCACGGAGCGGGCCAGATCGAGTTCGGCACATTCGAACGCGACACTGGGAATTTGCGGGCCGCCTTTGCCAGCCTGGCCGAACTTTACGAAGCCACCGCCGAACAGCGTGATGCATTCTCACTTTTCGGTTACATCGAGGATGTGCAATCGGGCGATCGTGCCCTTTCAGACGAAGAAACCAGGGCGGAAGCTCAGAAGCGCCGTCGTCGTCTTCCGAAAAATTCTGATTACCGAACGGTGCTTGACGTCTTTCCCGAACCGCGTCTCGCACGAAAAATTTTTGCCACAATGGAAAATGCCCGTATCGATCACATGCTGCGGGCGAATTACCGCGGCCTGCGAAACGATCTCGATCTAATGCGGATGCATCTTCGAGAAAGTCGCCCCTTCATTTTCGACTTGCCGCTGCATCAGGTTCCGTTCGAGCTTCTTTTTCAAATCACGCTTTGCGGCGGCGCGACGGACGACGCTCGTCAATTCTACGGCCAGATCGTTAGCGAGATCGAGACCGTCGTCGAAGATTATCTAAGATTCGACCGCCGAGACGCCGAGATGCCGAGAGAACAAGTCAGAACCGGGAGCAGTAGCGACCAAATTCCTGATCGCTTGGTGGATGAAACTTTTTGGGACCGACCCGGCCGTAGTCCAGAATCAGAAAAATTCTTTGCGTCTCCGCGTCTCGGCGATGAATATTTGCCCACCGTTGCCGATTCGTTGATGGCCGCGTCCCGCGTTTACAATTTGTTTCAAAACACTTCGCCCGAACAGAGTCAGGAAGCCGAAACCGATCAGACAAATGATAAAGGCGAATATGCCTACGAAGACATGACTGCGGCCGAGGCAGTTACAGAAGATCAGGTGAAGCGAGAACCCCGTAATCGTGAGGCTCAGGATATCCGCGATTTGTTTAATGCCTGGAACGAGCAAAATGAAACGGACGACCCTGATGATCTGCAAGGCTCCGAGGCATGGGCTCAGCACGATATGCCCGAACAAGCGCTGGAAGCCGGCGACGAAGCGTTTGCCTACGACGAGTGGGATCGCGAGCTTTCGGATTACCGCGTCGGCTGGAGCCGCGTGATCGAGAAAAAGGTCCGACAGGGCGATCGAAATTTTGTCGAGCTCGCGCGTTCCCGCTATCAAGGAGTGATCTCGTCGATTCGCCATCAATTCCAATTGATGAAGCCGGAAAATCTAACTCGCGTCAATCGCGAAATCGATGGCGAAGATTACGATTTGAACGCATTGGTCGAATTTGTAATCGACCGCAAGGCCGACGGTCGTCAGAAGGAGAATATTTATACGAAACGTCTTCGCAAACAGCGTGATGTGGCCGTTTCGATCTTGCTTGATCAATCGTCATCGACCGCCCGAACCATCACGCGAAATCCGCTGCAGCCTTACACGTATCCGGGCCGGCGAATTATCGAAATAGAAAAAGAAGGTCTCGTCTTGATGAGCGAAGCGCTCGAGGCGGTCGGCGATGTTTATTCGATCAACGGCTTTACCAGCGAGGGCCGACGTAATGTGAAATTTTATGTCGTAAAAGATTTTGACGAAAAATATTCCGAAGAGATCGAACGGCGGATCGGCGGTATCACCTTTCAAAACAACACGCGGTTAGGCGCCGCGATCCGTCATAGTTCCGCAAAATTGCTACGGCAAGACGCACGCACCAAACTCCTTATCATCCTCACCGACGGCCGCCCGTACGATCACGATTACGGCGACGCCCGCTACGCTCGCGAAGATGTGCGCGAAGCCTTGCTCGAAGCCAAAACCCACGGCGTCACGCCCTTCTGCATCACGATCGATCGCGAAAGCGAATCCGAACTAAAAGACCTGTACGGCGATGTCGGCTACACCATCATCGACGACGTTCTGTCGCTCCCCGAACGAATGCCGAATATCTACCGTCGGCTGACGAGTTAGCTGTGCTAGTATTTTGCCATATGGATGGCTCCGTAATAGTGGACAATCCGAGTAAAGCCAGCAGAACACCCGTTTTCGCCGGCACGCGGGCACCTATTAGAAATTTGTTCGACTATCTTGAAGGCGGTGGCTCGCTTGCGGATTTTCTCGAAGGGATTTCCGCCGGTCATGGAGTACCCCGAACGCGTCTTTCGCTTGTCGGGCTGCCGCAGCCGGCAATCTACAGCAAGTAGACCGCAAAAAAAGGCCGCCCGTCTCCCGGACAGCCTTCCATTGTATACGGAGGATTACCCTACGGTTTCCTTGCGATTTTCGCACCGGTTTTTCGTGGAGCCGGAGCTGTAGTTTCGGCCATCATCGGCCGCAGTCGCCAAAACGCCGGATCGGCGGTTGCCCATTCCTTCGAGACGTAGCTCAGTTGTGGAGAGAACGCGTAGATATCCGTCGCGTTAAAGACAATGGAATCACTTTCGATCTTTTCTATTTTATCCCGACGGTCGTCACCTAGAGCATCCCAATAAGACTTTCCATGCGGGATGGTTGCGATACCGTCCAGCGAAGCCCACGGGATCATCACCAGATAAGTCCCGGATTGTGCTCCGCCTGCGACTTGATAGACCACCATCGTCTCGTCGACCTTTGCCTTCTCGTGCGCCGCACGCGTCATTCGTCGGGACTCTTCCCATGCCCGCGCGTGGCCCGGCTTTACGCGGACCGTCTGCACCCGCATATACCGCATCCTTCGAATGTCAGTATTTAAATTGTAGCTCAGGTCCTGGCGCAGGGTGGCGACGATGTCCCGCTGCGAGGAGTGATAGTCTTCGCCGGGCGGCCGTACGCGATCGAAGTCAGCCTTGAAGGTTACATTGGACACCGTATCCAGGTAGCTATTCGATTTTTCCATTTCCGCGAACGAGTCAAACCCCCATAAATACATCACTTCGTTCTCGTTACCGGCGACGGGCACCATAGCCAGCCGGTGATAAGGTGAGTTGGCTTTGG
>JBHENZ010000255.1:0-6488 GCA_046261815.1 Pyrinomonadaceae bacterium
CCGCCGAGAAGCCCATACGCGACACCGCGACGCCCGCCGAGCAAACCGCCAACCAGAGCACCCGCACCCGTGGCAATACCGACGTTGATCAAATTGCGATGGCGTCGATAAAAGCTGGGCCTGCGCTGCTGGACGTATTGAGTGGAATAGTATCGCGGCTCGTTCGAGCGATAAGTACGCGTGGCGTAAGAGCGCTTGTATCGCCGATGCCGCGGGCAGCCATTATGCGCGTCGACCGAAAGCGGTAAACCGACAGCAAAAACAAAAAACATCATCACGGAAACAAAAAACTTTTTCATGAGGGGAACTCCTTTGTTCGTTGAAAAATTTCAATTCCGTCACGGAACTATGCTAAGTTTTTTGGAGAGAGACACGCGAAGGGAAGAGGATACGTTCAATATAACTGCCGCCGCGAGCGATGGCAAGACGAAAATCGCAAAGAAACGATCGATGAGGTTTATCCGTTATTCACGATTCAGGGGATTCGACGTTGCCGGAATTGATCTTGGCGGTCTGATGGATGCTTTGTCCAACCAAATTCTCGATTCGGGTTTTAACGACGATTACTGGTGGACCCGCGAGCGCAATGCTCCCGATGATTCGCTTGATGCGCTTAGACGGGCGATTTTGCAGGCAATGCTCGATCAAGAGATTTTGAGCGAGCAGGACGCCCGGCGGATGCTTGCAGACAACGGCAACCAATTGCGCGGATCGCTCCTCGAAGAGTTGATTAACAAACTGATCGAACGTTTGGTCGAAGAAGGCTATTTAAATCTAAACGAAGTGTCGCAAGAGCAGCGACGCGATTGGCAGCCGGGCGATGGGCGAGGCGAATTCGGCGAATCGATGCCGCGGAATATAAAATTTGAAGTCACCGAGAAAGGCCTCGATTTTCTCGGTTATAAGACGCTTCAAAATTTATTGGGCAGCCTCGGAAAATCCTCGATAGGCCGCCATCAGACGTATCAACCGGACACCGGCGTTGAGGCGGCCCTCGGTTCGAAACAATACGAGTTCGGCGACACGATTAATCTGGACGTGAACGCGACATTATTGTCGGCCATCAGCCGCGAGGGTTTAAGCGTCCCGCTGAATCTGGAATACACGGACCTCTACGTCCACCAGCAGGATTATAATTCATCGTGCGCGACGGTCGTCATGCTCGACTGCTCGCACTCGATGATTCTCTATGGCGAAGATCGTTTCACGCCGGCAAAAAAGGTTGCATTAGCCCTTGCTCATTTGATTCGTACGCAATATCCAGGCGACAGTCTGAAGATCGTTCTCTTTCACGACGGTGCGGAAGAGCTGCCTCTTGCTCGCCTTGCGGGCACGCAGGTCGGGCCATTTCACACAAACACGGCCGAAGGTTTGAAACTCGCTCGCCGCGTCCTCGCCGCGCAAGGCAAGGATATGAAGCAGATCGTTATGGTGACGGATGGCAAGCCGACCGCCGCGTTCATCGAACCGTCAAGCCCTGCATTTTTTAATTACCGCAAGTACTCTCGCAGCTCGCCCGGTGAAAAGCGCCTTCTCTACAAAAACTCACTGGGCAACGACCCGTTCGTCATGGCTGAAACTTTCAAGGAAGTTCAGGCATGTCGCAAGGCCGGCGTAATGATAAACACCTTCATGCTGGCCAGCGACTTCTACCTCGTCGATTTCGTCAAAAAAATGACGTCGATGACCCGGGGCAAAGCCTACTTCGCAAATCCGAATAACCTTACGCAGTTTGTACTTATGGACTTTCTTCGCAGACGCACAAGCCGAGTACGTTAGAGCGCATCGAGCAGACATCTTCGCTTCCGACTTGTGCTAGAATACTCGCAAATCAGGCACTGCTCCCGAGATCCGCAGTGCATCTAGATTCTTGCATCCGTGTCCCAGAAAGAAAGATGCTCAAGCACAAGCTGCGTGATTTGACGCTGTTTTTCGACCTCGAATGGGTTCCCGACGCTGAGTCAGCGAGGCGGATTTTCGACATGCCCGAGGAAACGACGGAGCTCGAGGCCATAGAGCGGCTGTGGCGAGAAGCTCCCGGTTATTCCGCGGATTGTCCACGACCATTTGTTAAGTATCTCTTCTCGCGCATCGTTTCTATTGCATTTCTTTCGCGCAGCATCGTTTGGCGCGATGGCGTCCGGCGCGTTGAGTTCAAACTGCACTCGCTGCCAATTTTGCCGCTCGACGATCGCACACCGGACGAGTCATATCTTATCGAGCGGTTTTTGTATTATGTCGGCGAGCGAGAGCCTCACCTTGTCGGATTCAACTCTTCGGAATCAGATTTGCAAGTTTTGATCCAGCGTGGACTCATTCACGAAATTTCCGCGGCGCGGTTCTGCGAGCGACCGCCAAAGCCGTGGGAAGGGCGCGATTATTTTTACCGCTACGGCGAGGAGCACCTCGACCTGCTCAAACATTTTTCGAACGGACACGCAAAACCAAAGCTCAACGAGCTCGCCCGGCTTTGCGGTTTTCCGGGAAAACTCGATACCTGCGGCGAGCAGGTTGTCGATTTGTGGCTGGCAGGCGACATCCAGAAAATCGTCGAGTATAATCAGATCGACGCGTTGAATACATATCTGATCTGGCTGCGCTTCGTGCATTTTTGCGGCAAGCTCAAAGAAGAAGATTATGCCGAAGAGCAACTCGAATTTCGGCAGTTTTTGGTGGAAGAAAGTGTGCGCCCCGAGAAAGCGCATCTGAAGCGTTTCCTGAAAAGATGGAGTCTCTGATCGAGATCGCCGAGCCTGCCCGATCCGTTACCGAATAATTTAGTGCAAAGCATACTGCGAAAAACGGGAAGCATCTTGTTTGGCCGTGTGCTTCCGCGGCTGGCCTATCCGGTCGTGACCGGGCCGCTCGCAGGCGCGCGTTTTGTGCTCGGTTCGTTGTCAGGCGATGGCGGAGGCGGATCGGTTTATTTCAACCTCGTCGAGCCCGAACAAACCGCGGCGATGCTTCGCGAGATCAAGCCCGGACACGTCTTTTTCGACATCGGCGCCAATGTCGGTTATTACTCGATTTTGGCGTCGAGGTTAATCGGGAAATCCGGCGCGGTTATTTCGTGCGAGCCGGTCGTACGAAATCTCGCGTTGCTGCAGCGGCATTTCGAAATAAATCACGCGTCTAACATTCGCGTTCTGCCGTTTGCCGTGTCGGACAAAAACGCGATGGAAAAATTTTCCCCCGGTCCCGACACATCGATGGGGCATCTGGCGGCGGGCAGCGGTTCGGGCGACGATGTGCTGGTTCCGACGATCACGCTCGACACGATAGCGGCGGAATTTGGTATCTCACCCGATGTAGTAAAGATCGACGTCGAGGGTGCCGAGATGCTAGTGTTACGCGGTGCAGAAAAGGTGATTTCCGAAATCAGACCGATAATATTTTTATCCACGCATTCGCCGGAGCTTCGCGCCGACTGTCTGGAATATTTGCGGGGCCGCGGTTACGAAGTTGCTTCGTTAATCGCCGGCGATGATCCGCACGAATTTTTGGCGCGGCCTGCCGCCACATAATTTTTCGATATGTTATTCAGGCAAGCTCTCAATGACGAGTTCGTCCGCCGAAGTGACGCGTTTCGTGAATTCATGCTCGGTTACGCGGCAGAGATCGAGGTTTATCTCTCGGCGCTTGGTAAAATATCTCAGGCCACACCCGAACAAATTTCGCAGATAAGCAATGGCGCAATTCCGTCCGCGGAGATCTTTGACAGTCAAGCTTTTTCAATGCCTTTCGGCACGGCGTGGAATAATCATGAACAAGCTCGTGCGTGGTCCGACGAGATTCTCGAACGACGGCCGACATTTGCGGCCGATGGCAGCCAAATCTATTCGGCTAAGGAAACTTCGCCGCCAATTGCCGCAGTGCAGATCGGCTGGTTCGAAAATTCGCACGATATCAGCGAGCCGTACGAGAAAAATGCACGTTTCGAAATCCTTACACCGGATGAGCTTTTTCGAGGGCAGGACAATCCGATGAATCCGGACGTGCGGGTCGAGGAACGCCGATATCTTGGTGAGGCAGATGCCGTCGGAAACTTTCTTAAAAAAAAACGCGGTTGGCAGAAGCGCGGCGAGCGAATGCCGATCGCGTTTTTCGACAATCCGCTACTCGTGCCGTTTTCACAGCAGGGATTGCAGAAAAGTTTTCTAGACGCAAACATCGATCTCGTTCGCCTTTCAGCCGAAACACGCGTTCCGCTCGTCGGGTTTGTCGACCGAAGCTTTTCGCGAGATATCGTGACGATGCTCGACAGCTTCGTTGCAAACACGCGCTCGAACACGAACGCGGTGTATGATGCCTCGATTTTGAATGCGCGAAATTCCGACCGCGATCGCTCGCTCGATGCTTGGGGCGACCGAACGTGTTTTTGTTATTCGCAAAGACGTGGGCTCGAAGCATTTATCGACGATGCGACCGGCCGATCCTCCGTTGGCTTCGCATATCTGAGAACGACGGAGGAGTCAGTTGCGCGGCTCGACATTCCCTCATGGATTTACGAGGCCGGCTGGTTGAACGAAGTCGTCGATGTGGTTCGTGCCGAATGCGTGATCGGCCTCGGCTACCCTTACGCACTCGAAACCGCCGACGCCGCATCCGTAATCTCGTCCCGCGACCGTGAGGTCTTCCTACGTGCCTTGCAGGAATTCGCCAACCGTGGAAAATTAAACTTCAGCGTCGCCCGCAAAGACGCGAGCAAAGGCAGGAGAAGGAATTAGCAAAAAGAATTAGCCACAGTCAGAGGACACAGGGAGAGCACAGAGCGAAATGGGTGATCCGACGACTGAAAAGTAATTGCGGCCGGAATCGAGGTGCATCGGAATCTCGCCCCGGGCTCAGCGAGTCGATTTCCGAAGAGGCACTTTGTGTTGAATTTGAATTGCGACGCATCGTGTTCGCCCGTCAGGTCGACGTCAATGTAATTTATTAGGGTCGGGCGATTAAGGGCCAATGGCTCGACCTCTTGATCGAGAACGAAGTTGTCGACTAGATCAAATCAGTTTTCCCACTTTTACAACAGTAATGACTGCCCAAGTCCTTTCCTATCTCAAAGCTACGGCTTGCGGCGTGGATTATTGATTAACTTTTGGGAAAGACGACTCGTCGATGGAATTAAACGCATTTCTCTGTGATCTCTGTGTCCTCCGTGGCTAGAAATGAATATTGCCAAGATCGTCAATTCTAATTCGCACATCGCCTATGTAGCGCGCGTCATTGATTCGCTCGATTCCGAAACGCCGCCCGATACGACGGACTACGGATTTGGGCAGTTTGTGGGAATAGAACTCGAACCGGACACGGCAATCGGCGTAATTTACGATTCGAAGCTGATCAATCCGGAATACGCATCGTTCGGGCCGCGGCTGAGCCCGCGACCGGCGCTGGGCAGCTTTAGCCCGGACTTTCTCAACGAGCAGGGAATTTTGATCGGCATCCTGCTGCTCGGCACGATTGGCAAAGACGGACGAGCTATCCACGGCGTACCTCGCCGGATCGTCCCCGCCGGACACGAAGTTTCAAAGCTTAATAGGGAAATTATGCGGCAATTTCACATTGGCGCCGACGGTCGCCTGCACATCAGGTACTATTCGCAAATCGTCTCGCATGCCGGAGCCTTCGCCGTACCGCTGCTCGACCTTATAATCGACGAACTGTGCACCGATTGCGACGCCGACGATCGCGAGCGGCTCGAAGTCCTAAAAAGCGCTCTCGCCTGGCAGGGTACAATGGGTAGCATGAAGCTCTGATGTACTTCTTTGGCCGCGTAGACCTCAATCCCATGAAACGATGCCGTGAATGCGGGCGACTATTACGACGAGACGCTGGATGAATTAAGTGCGCTACCGGTTGTTGGAAGCCAAAATCTGCTACATTTGGGGCGAAATCAGCGATTTTTCTAGCCCAAAGAATGGAAATTATCGAACACAGCGACGGCCGAGTGGAGCTGAATGACGACGCGGAAGGCAGCATTCGCTCGTCGCCGCTTTATAACGAAGACCTCGCACCGGTGCCGGTGGCGAAGCGGAACTGGACGACCTACAACTACGCCGCACTCTGGATTTCGATGGCGCATTGTATTCCGACCTATATGCTTGCATCGGGCCTAATCGCGGCCGGGATGAATTGGTGGCAGGCTCTTATTACGATTTTGCTCGGAAATACGATTGTTCTCGTTCCCATACTGCTCAATTCGCATCCTGGAACGAAATACGGCATTCCGTTCCCTGTTTTCGCAAGAGCAGCGTACGGCACGGTCGGCTCCAATCTTCCCGCGTTGATGCGAGCTATTGTCGCCTGTGGCTGGTTCGGCATTCAAGCTTGGATCGGCGGGCAGGCACTACATACGTTTTTCGCGTCGTTCATTCCCGGATGGCAAACGATTTTAGGCGGCCAAATCGGCGGGCACACGCCTACTGAGTGGCTTTCTTTCCTGCTTTTCTGGGGCCTGAATATTTTCATCATTTACCGCGGTATGGATC
>JBHENZ010000256.1:0-3249 GCA_046261815.1 Pyrinomonadaceae bacterium
ACCTGCAAAAACCGATTTGCGACCGATCGATGCTCGCGGCCTTATAGAAGATTCGCTGCGACTCGTCGAGGCCCAGGCCGCCGAGAACAACATCAAAATCGCAGTCGTCGAACACGAAGATGTGCAGCAGGTAATGGGCGATCACGAATCTTTGCGGTCGGTTTTTAACAATCTTTTTATCAACGCCGTGCAGTCGATGGGAAACAAGGGCGGAAACCTAAACGTCACGATCTCTCCCGACGACGGCTGCATAAAGTTTGAAATCGCCGACTCCGGCATCGGCATCGATAGCGAAAACGTCCCGAAAATCTTCGAGCCCTATTTTTCTACTAAGGAAACCGGCACGGGACTCGGCCTCGCGATCGTGCATAAGATAATCGACGCCCATCGCGGCTCGATCAGCGTCGAATCGGCCGCGGGCAAGGGAACGAAATTTACTGTAAAATTACCGAAAGCGAAGGACTGTAAAATTACCGAAAGCGAAGGAATAGATACCGAGATCCACGAAATCGGTTGAAACTGAAACACCACCCTCTGGGTAACTCTGCGGCCCCTGTGGCAAAAATTTCTATGGCACGTAAATCGATACTCATCGTTGACGACGAGAAGAGTCAACGGGAAATTTTGGAGATGATCCTCTCGGGCGAGGGTTACGACGTTACGACGGCGAGTTCGGGCGAGGCGGCGATGAAGTTTGTCGAATCGCGGCGGTTCGATCTTGTCCTCACCGATCTGAAGATGACCGGCATGACCGGCCTCGATCTGCTCAAAGAGCTTACCAGTTTCGATAAATCGATCATCGTCATCTTGCTCACCGCACACGGTTCGGTCGACTCGGCGGTCGATGCGTTGCGGCTCGGCGCGTTCGATTATCTGCAGAAACCCTACGACAAGGATAAATTGCTCGAGACGATTTCGCGGGCGTTGAATAAGCTGACCGCACTCGACACCGAGATCGTTTCCGTCTCGCCCGAGATGGACAAGGTCAAAAAGCTTATCCTCAAGATCGCCAAGTCGAATTCGACTGTTCTGATCCGCGGCGAGAGCGGTACAGGAAAAGAGCTTATCGCCCGCTCGATACATAAGAATTCTTTAAGAGCCAACGAGGTTTTCCAGGCCGTCAACTGCGCCGCGATAAACGAAAATCTGCTTGAATCGGAATTATTCGGTCACGAAAAGGGCTCGTTCACCGGTGCGGTCGGGGAAAAAAAGGGGCTTTTTGAAGTAGCGAATGAGGGATCGTTGTTTCTGGACGAGATCGGAGAACTCGATATCGCACTCCAGGCAAAATTGCTGCGCGCCCTGCAGGAAAAAGAGATTCGCCGCGTCGGCGGCATCAAGGAAATCGAGGTCGACGTCCGCGTGGTTGCCGCGACCAATCGCGATCTGCTAAAAATGGCCGAAGAACAGCGCTTTCGCGAAGACCTTTTTTACCGTCTCAACGTTTTGTCAATTGAAATCCCGCCCTTACGCGAGCGCCGAACCGACATTCCCGTTCTTGTCGATTATTTTCTGAAAAAGCACACCCGCGGAACGGATCGAAAAATAACGCTTACGGCCGACGCGAGAAAGCTTCTTCTCGATTATTCGTATCCGGGCAACGTCCGCCAGCTCGAATCCGCCCTCGAACGCGCCATTCTCCTGTGCGAAAACGACACCGTTACCATCGACGATCTTCCGTCCGAGATGACCATCAGTAAAGCCACCGCCGCCACCGCCGGAGGCGAACAATTCACGCTCCCGTCCGACGGCGTCAATTTTGAAGACGTCGAACGCAGCCTAATAATGCAAGCCATGGAACGCACCGACAATAACATCACCAAATCGGCGAAACTCCTCGGGCTAACATTTCGGACGTTGCAATACCGACTTGAAAAATTCGGTATAAAGCGGGACGAAACGGACGGTACCGAAACCGAGGGCGAAGCGTAATCTGTAGCCTTCGCTAGACATTCTACTTCAGTCTGCAAGACTGAATCGGTTTCGACGTTCTATGCAAAATGAGGGATGCAAGCGGGCGTGGTCGTGGCCGATTCCTTGAAGAGTGATGGGCCCGGTTACGAGGATGGGAAATAACCGGGGCGAAAAGTTCAAAGAGTCCCTATTATAAAAATGATAGCTTGCCTGCGAGCGGCGTTGCTGGAAATTTGCCTATAGATTCGCCCAAGTCTCGGGCAAATGATACTCTCTGCTTTCCGATTCGCTAAGAAATATTTACGCCAATAATTTAGAAGTATGGATAAATTTCTCATCCGCGGCGGGCGGCCATTGCGGGGAAAAATAGAAATCAGCGGCGCAAAGAATTCGGCTCTTCCTTGCCTTGCGGCGGCCCTCCTGACGGCGGAGACCGTAACTTTGCACAACGTACCCTACGTCAAGGACCTGATCACCCAGCGTCGCCTGCTTGAGGACCTTGGCGCCACCGTCCTTACGCCGGAGCTTCGTACGCACAAGGTTACGGCAAGAAATATCGAAACGTTCGAGGCGTCTTACGAGCTGGTCAAAACTATGCGCGCGAGCGTACTTGCTCTGGGTCCGCTTCTGGCGCGGTTCGGGCAGGCTAAGGTGAGCATGCCGGGCGGATGCGCGATCGGTACGCGGCCGATTGATCTTCACCTCAGGGCCTTCGAAAAACTTGGGGCCATGGTTTCCCTTGAGTCCGGCAACGTCGTCGCGCGAGCTCCGGAATCCGGCCTGGTCGGAGCATTAATCGAATTTGAAAAAGTTACCGTAACCGGAACCGAAAACGTGATGATGGCTGCCTCGCTTGCTAAAGGGGAAACAAAGATCACGAATGCTGCACGCGAACCTGAGATCGAAGATCTCGCCGAGCTGCTAAACAAGATGGGTGCCCGCGTCCGCGGCGCCGGAACCTCGACAGTTCAGATCGACGGCGTCGAAACGCTGGGAAAAGCGGAACACACGATCATACCTGACCGCATTGAGACGGGCACCTTTATGACCGCTGCCGCAATCACCGGCGGCGAGCTCGAAATCGCCGGCTGCCGGCCCGAGCATATCGCCGCCGTGATCGAAAAATTCCGTGAAACCGGCGTGGATATCGAGGAACTGAATCAGAGCACGCTGCTCGTCAAGCAGTCATCCGACGGGATGAAAGGCCGAGACGTAACCACCGAGCCCCATCCGGCGTTTCCGACCGACATGCAGGCGCAATACATGGCATTGATGACGCAGGCCAGCGGCGAATCCAATATTAACGAGACGATTTTTGAAAATCGTTTTATGCAC
>JBHENZ010000257.1:0-13187 GCA_046261815.1 Pyrinomonadaceae bacterium
AAAAATTACAGTCATCTTTTTACTCTTCGCGCTTTTCACTTTGCCGGTGTTCGCACACGACCTTTTCTTAAAGCTCGACAGCTATTTCGTAAAGGTAAAGCAAAAAGTCCCGATCAGCATTATGAACGGGACGTATCAAAAGAGCGAAGGCGCCGTCACATTTGCTCGCCTCACGGATGTGAGCGTCGTTTCGCCGTCTGGAGCGATTTCCCATCTCGTTGAGGCGAACCTCACAAAAAACCCAACGACCGCTTTTTTGAACCTTGTTCCGAAAGAACCGGGAAATTATGTCGTCGGTCTATCGACGATGTGGCGCGAAAGCGCGCTCCCGGCCGCGGAGTTTAACAAGTATTTGCCGGCCGAAGGCATTCCCGATATTTTGGAGAACCGAACACGTGACGGCGAGCTGGATAAGGATGCCCGGTACCGTTATTCGAAATATGTCAAAACGATTTTCCAGGCGGGCAAAAACACGACGGATAGCTACAAGACCATTCTGGGCTACGCCGCGGAAATGGTGCCGCAGCAAAATCCGTATAAGCTAAAAAAAGGAAGCTCGCTGGATATTTTATGCCTAAAGGATGGCAAACCGCTCGCCGGGCAGATCGTTACAACGGGATATGAGGCTGGGGGCAAAATGCTGGGCGAAACCAGTGCGCGCACCGACAAGGACGGCATGCTCAAAGTCGAACTGACCGGCGCGGGAAAGTGGTACGCGAAATTTATCAGTATGGTCAAGATCGATGACCCGAAGTTGAACTACGAATCGAAGTGGGCAACACTGACTTTCGAAATTAGGTAATGAGGAAATCGGATGAAAAAACAAACAATCTTGGTACTTATATTATCGCTCTCGCTGATCGCGTCGGTTTTCGCGCACGATCTGTTTCTCAAAACGGACAGCTTTTTCCTGCAGCCGAACTCGAAATTTACCGTCAAGATCATGAACGGCACATTTCTGGCGAGCGAAGGGGCAGTTTCTTATAGTCGCCTGAACGACGTGAGCGTAGTTTCGGGCGAAAAAAGGGTTCACCCCAAGGAGGCCGATTTTTCCAAAAACGAGACAACGGCATTTATAAACCTGACGACGGGCGCGGCCGGAACTTACGTCGTGGGGCTTTCGACCAAGTCGCGCGAGATCGCGCTGAAAGCGGCGGATTTCAATGAGTATCTGAAAGAAGACGGCTTGCCTGATACGCTCGAAGAACGGCGAAAAACGGGCGAACTTGAAAAGGACGCGAAAGAGCGTTACGCCAAGCACGTAAAAGCGATCTTGCAGGTCGGCCGAAAACGAACAGACGACTACAAAACCGTTCTGGGCTATCCGGTTGAGTTAGTGCCGCAACGGAATCCTTACGGGTTAAAAAAGGGAGATTCTTTGGACATCCTGTGTCTGAAAGATGGCAAGCCCCTTACCGGGCAGGTCGTTCTGGCGGGCCGCGAGGAAAACGGTAAGATCGTGGCCGCGCCCGAGCTTCGCAGCGACAGCAAGGGCATTGTAAGGGTCCGGCTAGCCGGCGCCGGAAAATGGTACGTTAAGTTTATCAACATGGCAAAACTAGACGACCCGAATTTGAACTACGAATCGAAATGGACGACGCTCACTTTCGAGATAAAGTAGTCACTGCGAGAGCGGAAGCGGAACTGCGATTCTAAGTTGAGAAATAGGAATTATGAGATTTTTCAAAGGATATAAAGAAATTTGGTTCGGCGTCGGACTTGGAGTCTTAGCATGGCTGGTAGACGCGGTGATGCACGTCGAGCTCGGCGCGGACGTTCACGCCGGCGGCTTATGGACCGAGATCTTCGCGCCTCACACGACTGCGCTCGTATTTCGCGGTTTTTATTTAGTAATTGCGGTTTCTTTCGGCATCTTCCTTTGGAGGGCGAACTGGCGCGAACGCCAGCTTCGAGCGTTAGAGGCGGCAGTGATCGCTTTCCAACGTCATCTTGACGCGCCGGCCTTGAGAATCATCAGCACCATTCGGTCGCTGAAAAATCGCAACTCGATCCGGCTAGATGAGACGGCCCAACATCTCATGGCCGAGATAAGCATCGATGCCGCGCTCATCGACGAGCTCGCAAAGAAGTATTTGGAATTCGGCCGACTCGTCCAGGAAGGCAAGACAACTCAGGCGATCGAAGCGCTGCGATCGATCGAGAACTGGCTTACAGACCGGAAGCTTGCCGCTAAACAGTGAACAACCTTACGCTGCAGACGACGATCCTGCTCGCGGACGACGATGACAGTTTGCGCCGTGTGGTTGAATTTCAGCTTCAGGAGGCCGGTTACGAAGTTTTGACCGCCTCGGACGGAGCGGAAGCTTTGGACCTGTTTACGTCCAACGAAGTTGACTGTGTTATCACCGATTTGAAGATGCCGAAGCTATCGGGTCTGGAGTTGCTCTACAAAATCAAAGCGCAAAGCGCAGAAAATCCCGTAATTGTTGTTACGGCGTTCGGCGAGGTTGAAACCGCTGTAGCCGCGGTCAAAGCAGGAGCTTTTGACTATATCAACAAGCCATTTAACCGTGATGAGATACTTCTCACTATTGAGCGGGCACTCACTTTCCGCCAAACAACGAACGAGAATCGGCAGCTCCGGGAGTTGGTCGATAGAGACTTTCGCCTCGAAAGCGTTATCGGTGAGTCGGCGGCGATGCGAGAGGTGCTGGACGTTGTCGGCCGCGTCTCGCGCTCGGACGCAACGGTGCTTATAACCGGGGAGAGCGGGACAGGAAAAGAACTCATCGCGAAAGGAATTCATTTTTCGGGTAAGCGCAAAGAGCGTCCATTTATTCCCGTCAACTGCGCGGCGATCCCGGAAACGTTAATCGAGGCGGAGCTCTTTGGGTATAAACGCGGCAGCTTCACCGGGGCCAATGCAGATACCAAAGGCAAGTTTGAACATGCGAACACCGGGACGATTTTCCTCGACGAGATTGGCCAGATGCCTCCTTCTTTGCAGCCGAAGCTGCTTCGTGTTCTCCAGGAACAGGAAATAGTACGGATCGGAGAAAGTGTTCCGCGCAAGATCGATGTCCGGATCATTGCCGCAACCAATCAAAATCTCGAAAGAATGACCGAGGAGGGGATGTTTCGTGAAGACCTTTATTTTCGGCTGGCAGTGGTGCCGGTAAATATTCCACCCCTTCGCACTCGCCGTGATGACATCCCGCTGCTCCTCGATCATTTTTTTCGACGAGCAAAAGAAAAACATGGTTTTCAGAAGCTGCAGATGACGCGCGAGATCGTCGCCGCGTTGTCGAACTATTTATTCCCCGGAAATGTTCGCGAGCTTGAAAATCTCGTAGAAAGAATGGTAGTCCTGTCGGATGATAGTAGCCTGACGGTCGCGGATGTGCCGGACTATATCACCGAGCCGGTCCAAGTATTCGGTAACGTGAAATTCGATTTACCGACGGATGGCATCTCGCTCGAAGAAGTAGAGAGCGAGATCATCCGTTACGCTCTTGCGAAGCAGAATGGAAATCAATCGCAAACCGCTCGTTATCTGGGTATCACGCGAAGTGCTTTGATATACCGGATGCAAAAGTTCGGCTTGGAATGAAGAGAAAAAGTAGTCCGATAGCCATACTCGGCCTCGGCGGAGCCATCCTCGTAATCTCGACGCTTCACTTCCTCACACCGGTAGAGAATTTGATCTTCCACCAGGTGTATCAACGCCTCTACTACATTCCGATAATTTTCGCCGCCCTTTGGTATGGATCGCGCGGGGGGCTTGCCGCCGCTGGTCTTGCAAGCCTGTCGTACATTCCCCATATCGCTCTCCACTGGCAGCATCAAAACTACGACTATGCTCTCAATCAATATGCCGAGATCACTTTATTTTTCGTCATCGGCGCGGTAACCGGCTGGTTAGGAGACCAGAAACGCCGGGAATATGAACGCGCCGAGCGCATCCACGCTGAGCTACAAAATGCTTACGGAGATCTACGAAAAACCGTTGGCCAGCTTCTTCAGGCAGAACGGCTTTCATCACTCGCGGAGGTCGCCTCAGGCGTAGTTCACGAAGTACGAAATCCGCTCGGAGCTATCAAGGGTGCCGTGGAAATTCTCGAGGATGAGATCGCTGAGAACAGTCCGCGGCGCGAGTTTGTTCATATCGCTAAAATTGAGATCGAACGAATCGACAAGCTCGTCAGCGAGTTTGTGCGCTTCGCAAGGCCGCCGAAACTATCAAAAACAGGCGCGAGTATCAACGATCTGGTTAAATCGGTAATCGTTCTCCTCGAAAGGCAGGCAGCCGAGCAAGGTTTAAAGCTTGAGTGTGAGTTTTCGGATGCGCTTCCGAACGTTGAGATCGACGTCGAACAGATCGAACAAGTCCTCCTCAATCTCGCATTGAACGCTCTTGACGCCGTGGGGGAAGGCGGCAAGGTGATTTTCAGAACACTTCACGATGATACCCAAGTCATTATCGAAGTCGAGGATACCGGTGGAGGTGTCGTTCCCGACGCTCTGGAACGTATTTTCGATCCCTTCTTTACGACAAAAGATAAAGGTTCAGGTCTCGGGCTTTCGATCGCGCACAAGATTGTCAGCCAGCACAAGGGTAAACTTTCGGTCACGAATACCGGACACGGAGCCCTCTTTGCAGTAATCTTTTCAAAACGAATGGAATGAATGAATCCTAACAGACGGTCAACCGAAGGCATCAAACACTTACTCTGCCACGTTTACCTGGTGTCCACCCTCACCGGCAAGGTTTACTTGATTCGCGTTTGTAATTGTTACGGGTGCATATCTACGTAAATCACGTATTGCCGAAGCGTCAACTATTGGCGTCGATTCGCGGGCAAACAGTTCGGTTAAATTCTTGAGCCGCGCGGTTAAGTCGTCCGTGATCGCGCCGTCCGAGTATCGCCAGTGCCAATTGCCAGAGCTCGAGGCCGGGAGATTCATTCGGGCCTCGGTCCCGAAGCCTAGCAGATCCTGCATGGGCACCATTACGGAATCCGCGACCGAGCTCCAAATTGCGCGGATAAAATCCCAGTTTATTTCGGCACCGTCAGTGCGTAGATAGCGCATGCAAAAATCGTGTTCGCGGCTGATCTCTTGGGCACCGCGTGTCGAGCCCGATCCGCCGTGCGAATGCCACCAGCCGGTGGTCGTATCATTGTCGTGAGTGCCGGTGTAGGCGACCGAGTTCCGAATATAGTTGTGCGGCAGATTTTGATCTTTCGAATCGCCGCCAAAGGCGAATTGCAAAACGCGCATTCCGGGAAATCCGAATGAATCGCGCAAATGCTCGACATCCGGCGTGATCACGCCAAGGTCTTCGGCCCAGAAAGGCAACCCGCCCAGTTCGTTTTTCAAAGCCGCGAAAAGATCGCGGCCGGGTACGTCAACCCATTTCCCGTGCTCGGCCGTCGCGTCGCCGGCGGGTACTTCCCACGCCGCTGCGAACCCTCGGAAATGATCGATACGGACGACGTCTACGATTTTTAGAGTGTGCCTTACCCGTTCGATCCACCAGCGAAAACCGTCATCGCGCATCGAGTCCCAATTGTAAATCGGGTTACCCCACAGCTGGCCCGTCGACGAAAAATAATCCGGGGGCACGCCCGCGACGACCTTTGGCGACCCGTCCACGTTGAGTTTGAATTTATTCTGATTGCACCAAACGTCGACCGAATCTCGCGCGACAAAAATCGGTACGTCGCCCACGATTTTAAGGGCGCCTTTCGCAGCGTATTCCTTTAGCGCCAACCACTGTTTGAAAAACAAGAACTGATAAAATTTTTCGGCCTGAATCTGTTCATAAAGCGATTCGCTGACGAAGCCGATTGCACCAGCCTCGCGCAGCTTCAGCGGCGTTTCCCACTGGTACCAGGCCTTTTGGCCCTCCGATGCTTTTACAGCTTTATAAACGGCGTAATCGTCGAGCCACGATGCATTTTCGTGCGCGAAAATTTCGGACTTTGTCCTCAAATCGCTGTTTGCTGCCGTTCGAAAGTTCTTGTAGGCTTCCGGCAGAATTCGATTTTTCCACGTGTAAACGCCGCCGTAGTCCGCACGGCCCTCGGCGAACTGAGGTCGATTTCCAAGCGTTTCTTTCGAGAGTAGTCCGTCTTCAACAAGTAGCTCCGGTGAGATAAGAAGCGTATTACCGGCGAATGCAGAAAAACTCGAGTAAGGCGAATCGCCGTAACCGGTCGGCCCTAGGGGCAAGACTTGCCAATAGGTCTGCCTTGCCTCAATCAAAAAGTCGATGAATTCATAAGCATGCGGGCCAAAATCGCCGATGCCGTATTCGCCTGGAAAGGATGTCGGATGCAATAGTACGCCGGAGGCGCGCGAAAAATTCATAGAAAATGATTTTAGTGTTTCACGGGTACTTGCGAGTATCAACGCGCGATGATCGGACGCAGATCTTCAGCATTTCCGCCCGGCTCGTCGAAACGAATCGGCACTATTAATGGCCGAACGCCGTGCGGCTCGAAAAACATTTGCATATCGCGCGTCTGGCCGTGGATGGAATTTGCAAGACCGTGCGCTTCGTCGCGCATTATCTTTAGCACCCTATGCGCGTTGCTCGATATATCGAACGAAATTTTATTTTCGTCCTCGTCCAGAAAATGCGAGATTTCGGAGTGCTTGCCGGCGGGTTTTACGGCGGCGATCACTTTGAATGCTCTGGCATCTCGCGACGGCAGATTTTTCAGCACGGCCTGAAGCTGCGAACGGCCGCCATCGATCAAAACAAGCTGCGGCGTCTCAGCTTTTGCGAGCTTTTCGGCAGCAAAGGCCGCGAGTGTTTGCAGCTCGCTGCTCTGCTCGGATTGAACGTAATCGAACTGTTCGCGAACCAGCCCTCCATCCTGCCAAACGGCTACAGCAGCGGCAAACAAAGTCGCCGAAATGTGTGCGGCGTCGAAAGCCAGGATTCGCAGAGGCAGCTCATTTAGACCGAAGATAGTTTGCAATTCCAAATAAATCTGCTCGTTAGACGGCACCTCTATAATACTCTTCAGTGCAGCCTCATGTTTCGTTCGCCTAAGCGCACGCTCGGTCGTAACACGGAGAGACGATTCTTTTACAACATTGATTCTCAGCGGCCGTCCGAATTGTTTCGAGAGCGAATTTGCAAGTTCGACTCGTCGGGGAAAATCCGTCGACACGCGGATTTCTTTCGGCAAATGAAATTTGTAAAAGCCCGAGATGATCTCACGCAGATGTTCGGATGCATTCAACTCGGAGGTGTTATTAGAAACAAACGCCAGGCTGCCCAGCATGCGACGACGCCGCTGTGTGACAAGGTAAATTATAGATGCATCGTCGCCGATATTTTCGATCTCGTACGTATCGACCGCATCGTCAAGCCACACCTGGTATCGTTTGCGCGACCAATATTCCTCGACGCTTCGCAGAATGTCTCTCCAAAATGCCCCGGTTTCGAAATCCAGATTGTCTGCGGCCGTCGCGATTTTGCCGGACACCGCCGAACCGAAGACCTCGCGATCGTTTCGCAAAAACAGCCTGGCAATATCGACCATTTCAAGATAATTTTCGCGGCTGCAAGTTTTGCTCACGCACGGTGCGAGGCATCGCTTGGCGAAATACTGTGTGCACGGTACCGGAAAATTTCCGTCAATCTCGATATCGCAGCTTCGCAGGCGAAAAACGCGATTCAAAAAATCGATCAAGATTCGAACGGAAGTTTTTGTCAAAAAAGCTCCGAAATACTCGTCGCCTTCGTCGGAGATTTGTCTGGTGGCGAGAATACGAGGGAACTCTTCGTTTGTGAGCTTTAGGTGCGGGTAAAGCGGCAGGTTGTCGATGACTTTTCCGTTCGTCACGTTAAAGGTGAGAACCACCTGAATTGGCGGTTGGGTTCTTTGTATTCTATCAGTGTTCAGCAAGCCAATTCCCGGCTTGGGGTCGTTTTTCACACTTTGAGTTTGGGAGACCATCGGTTGCGCAGCGGGGACGCAACCCACCTGCTAACGCAGGTGGTTCTGACCCGCGGCAAATCCATCGAGCATTGTGTGAATCGTCTCAAGCGAATCGGCCTGGTCGATTGATTTATCGTCACGCCAGCGAAGTATTCGCGGAAAACGAACCGCGACGCCGGATTTATGCCTGGTCGAGCGCTGAATCGCTTCGAACGCCAATTCAAAAACAAGGGCCTGCCTTACCGATCGAACCGGGCCGAACGTTTCGATTGTGTTGTCTCGCACAAATCGGTCGACCTTGCGGATCTCAGCGTCGGTCAATCCGGAATATGCCTTGGCAAACGGTACGAGCGCGTCGCCGCTCCACACGCCGAAGGTATAATCGGTAAAAAGATTCGAACGCTTGCCGGTTCCCTTTTGCGCGTAGATCAGAACGGCGTCGATCGTCATCGGATCGATTTTCCATTTCCACCAATCGCCGCGATGTCGACCGACGCGATACGGCGAATCGAGCCGTTTGAGCATGAAGCCCTCGACGCCAAGTTCGCGACTGCGCTCGCGTCGCTCGACGAGATCATCCCAATTCGCAGCCTCCACCGCCTCAGTCGGGTGAATCACCAACGTCGATGTGCGAGGCAAATTGTCAATCAACCGCACGAGAATCTCCCGTCGGGTCCTAAAATCGAACGACCGAATATCGCGACTCTCGAACTCGAGCAAATCATAACACTGCAAAATCACCGGCACTTCCGATAGAATCTTCGCCGAAAGATTTTTCCTGCCGATCCGCCGCTGCAATTGGGTAAACGGCATAACCCTATTTTCAATCCACGGCAAAATCTCGCCGTCGAGCACCGTGCCGTCCGGCAGATCGCGGGCGGCATCGGCAATTTCGGGAAACCGTTCGGTGATCAAGTCTTCGCCGCGCGACCACATGAAAATTTCGCCGCGTCGTTTGATTACCTGAGCGCGGATGCCGTCCCATTTCCACTCGGCCTGCCACTCCGCTATCTCGCCAAGATCTTCGGGTACAAAATCCATCTGGTGCGCGAGGTGAAATGGAAACGGTCGCGCGATCGGCGTTTCGTCAGTTTCGAGATGCGGATTGAGAAATCCTGTGAACCACTCGGCAGTCGGCTCCCATTCGCCCATCGCTCGGTGGGCGAGGATGTCGACCGGTATTTCCGAAACCTGGGCTAGAGCACGCAGCACGAGCTGCTGCGAAACGCCCACGCGAAAGCTGCCCGAAATGAATTTGTTGTAAACCAATCGCTGCGAATAATTCATGCGCGACCACGCGTCGGTGACGGCCTCTTTCTGCGTCGTCGGGTCTTGTCCTCTAAGCGGAGTCAATTGTTGCTCGATTAAAATATGAAGCGGCGTTTCGTCCCAGACGGCGTTGTTAGGCAGCAGCAGTGCGATCGTCTCCGACCCGTCGCCCACCGTATCGCGCGATTCGTCGTAGAGCCAATCGGGAATTTCTGCAAGTTCGGTTCCCCACTGTCGCAAGAATTTCGACGGCACGATTTGCCTGGGCTTGCGTCCGGACAAAAAATAAAACGCCCACGCCGCATCGGCCGGCTCCGCGCGTTCAAAATAAAACCGCATCACCTCGACCTTTTCGTTGGTTTTATTTGTCTGGTCGAGCTCGACATAGAGCTCGGTGAACAATTTCATTTCCGGTTCTTCTGAATTCTTCCTCTTTCTTGTCTTTCTTCTTTCTTGTCTTTTCTGTGGGACGCAGAAAGAGCCGAGAAAGAGAAATCAAGAAAGATAGGCATTCTGACCACCCTTAATACGACGAGACTAGATCGGCCTCGTTTTCTTCATCCCGCATATCCTCCGCATCATCGCCGACGAACTGCGTTTTCAGCGACACGGCATTGACGTCGATCTCGTTTAGATATCTGACCAATTCGTCGACGAATCCATGGGTGACGTACACGGTTTCCGCCTCGGTTGCTTTGATCGCCGTCAACAATTCCGGCCAGTCCGCGTGGTCTGACAAAACAAAACCACGGTCGACGGCCCGCTGCCGTCGGGCACCGCGCACCATCATCCAGCCCGAAGCATAACCGGTCGAATAGGGGCCGAACCGCCTGAGCCACGTCGTCCCTTGAGCCGACGGCGGCGCGACGACGAGCGAGCCGATAAAATCTTTTTTGTTCGTGACGCTGCCGACGTAAGTTGTAGCAGGAAGATCGACACCCGCCTTCCGATACGCTTGCGTTAATCTTTCGACCGAGCCGTGCGTGTAAATTCGTCCGCGCGTGCGGTCGACGCCGTTCATCACCCGCTGCGATTTGCCGAGGGCGTAAGCGAAAATTACCGAGGCTTTTCCGCGTTCGATATTTCGCAGCCACCAGGTGTTGATGTCGTCGAACACCTGGTCGGCCGGCGTCCAGCGATAGATCGGCAAACCGAAGGTCGCCTCGGTCACAAAATGATGACATCGCACCGGCTCGAAGGGCTGACACGTTGCGTCCGGCGTTAATTTATAATCGCCCGAGATCACCCAAACTTCACCTTTGTACGCGACGCGTACCTGAGCAGAGCCAAGTATATGCCCGGCCGGGTGAAACGACATTTTCACGCCGTTTATGTTGTCGACCTCACCGTATTTTAACGTTGAAATATCTGCGCCGTAATCTAAACGAATCTCGAAAAGCGATCTCGCTTCCGCCGGAACAAGATAGCTCGTGCTCCCGCGATAGGCATGGTCGGCATGCGCGTGCGTGACGATGGCGCGCCTCACCGGCTTCCACGGGTCAATATAAAAATCGCCCTGTTTGCAGAAAAGTCCGCGATCGGTGAGGGTAACGAGCCGCCCGGATTTCATAAGAATATGATAACCCAAACGGCTCAAGCGCCGGTCTTTCCCCGGTTGCGTTTGGCTCTAAGACTTTCCAAACGCCAACAACTCGCGACGGTTGTAATAAAGGATCAATCGTCCACCCACGATACGAAAATTGTCCGCATCGCGGAGGCCGTCGAGGAATGATCGCTCTATCTGCATGCGGTCGTCTTCGACGCAGGCGCGCATTGTAGAGATTATTTCCGTAAACCGGATACGGGCGCGGTTTACGGAATACGTTCCGCCAAATGAATTGCAGCTCGTGTTGCCGCCCGCGCTCATTTTTTCCGAATCAAAATTCAAAAACGCGCCGCGGCCGTTTGGTGAGACTCGACGTCCGGCAATCGATTCGAGCGTCCACCTTCCGCTCGTCAGACGGCCATCGGAATTTTCATTGCCGCCGCGTCGAGCCGTAAAACGCATCGTGACAATACCTCGATCGATCAATTCGAGCGTGTTTCCTATTCGACGAAAACGGCGGATACGTCCGAGCGCGGCTAGAAACTGCGATTCGGTCGGCCGTGTTCCCGGGCAAGCCATTCTTTTCGTGCCCGCTGCACCAAAATCGATCTGACTTCGGGTGATGGTGACATTGCCGGACATCTGATTACAGCCGGCATTTCCCGTATATCGCCGGCCGGCCGCATCGATCTCAAAAAACGCACGGCTGTTTCGCACGATTCGACCATTAAGGTGGGTTAGATCCCATTTAGTCGAGGTAATATCGCGACCCTGGGCGGAAACACCCTCCGACAAGCCAAATAAAAATAAAAATGCGAAAAGTATCTTTGTGGACATAAATTTGTGTTACCTTCCCATTTGTTCTTTCCCGTCGCTAGACCGGCAAATGCGGTCCGGATACTAATTAGAACGCCTCCACAGCCTTCGCTTGCAAACGGCCGGCCACCGCGGGGCCCGCGGCGGTGAATTAATTTGTTCACTTTTCGCCCGGAAACACGCTATAATTCGCGTCCTGAGAAGTCGCCGCGGACACGTAATTTTTGCAACGCTTGCCGCGGCAAAAGCATCTTTCTGCCGGATCGATATTCGGCCGCATTTCGAGGAAATTATGTTGCGGATAAACACTTTAAAGTCGCTCGCGTGTGTGGCGATCGCTCTCCTGCTTACGGTTTCGGTGTACGCCGACACCATTAGACTTAAGGACGGCAGCCGCATTAAAGGCCGCATTGTCAAATTCGGAGGCGGCAGCTTTACTATCGTAGTCGGCAAAGGCCAGCGTCGGCGCGAGGTCGCCATAACCGCCGATGAAGTGGATTCGATTCAGTTCGATGTCGAGACGGCGGCTTCGCAGCCGCTTTCGCGAATTGCCGAGGTTCCCTACCAGCCGGCCGCTGAACCGGCGAGCAAGATAAAAATCGTTCAAACGGATAATGCAAAGAGTAATCCGCGGCAGGCCGCGGTCAGCCCCGTAGTTGTTTCTAGTGCGCCTGCTGCTGCCGCAGCAACAAGGCCGATCGGCAAGCCGATCGAGTTGAGCGTCAAAGTTCACGGCGATAACACCGCAAACGGCTGGACAAACTCCGGCTGGGTCGTAAAGAAAGGCCAAAAAATTCGAGTTTCAGGAAGCGGTTCTGTATCCCTCGGGGCCGGGCGGTCGACGACGCCTTCGGGGCTGTACGATATGGAGGACGGCGAAAAGCTTCTTCGCAACGTCCCGACCGGCGCTCTGATCGCCGTGATCGGCGACGACAATAACGATTTTATTTACATCGGAGCCGACCGCGAGTTTATCGCCAGCCGTGACGGCTCGCTGTTTCTTGGGCTGAACGAAGGTAATTTGAACGACAATTCGGGCACGTTTGAAGTCAAGGTTGAGATATTTCCGGGCGCCGGCGAGTAGTTGTCGGGATGGAAGTCCAACCATAGTCGTCCGATTTGTATCTAAAATCTTACGAACCATTCTCTCGGTCGGTAAGATTACCTTATGAAACACTTTTTTCGCGGATTTCTTTTTCTGCTTGCGCTTTTCCTCCTAACTCCGGCATTTCAAACTTTTCTTTACGCCCAATCGCGCCCGCAGCGGCCTGAGCCGCGCGGTGAGGGCAAAAGGAATCAGCGGCCCACACCCAAAACTGAAGAGGAGCTGAAAAAAGAAGAAGAAGCCCGCCGCTTGGCAGACGAAGAGAAAAACGCAATTCGCGACGACACGCCCGTCAAGATAGATACCGACATCGTTAACGTCGATGCCGTCGTCGTTAACAAAAAAACCGGTCAGATCATAACCGGTCTGAAAAAGGAAAATTTTGCGATCTTCGAAAACGGCGTGAAGCAGGACATCGCGAACTTTTCGACGCCCGAGTCGCCCATAACGGTGACGCTCGTTCTCGAATACAGCAAGTGGACCGAGATGTTCGGCTCAGCTGCCGGTGGCCGATTCGAGCCAGGCACTTACG